>NZ_JAPWBA010000014.1:0-40523 GCF_041433195.1 Neisseria sp. 27098_8_139 | reverse complement strand
ATTTTCTACACCTTAGCCGCATCGCTCAACATCAGCGTGCAGCGCAGAAACTACCGCGGCCCCGACATTTTCAATATCCAGCGCCGCGACACCGAATACTTCACCCGCCTGGCGCTGTCGCACAACCGCCTCTCCTGGAAAGGCTTCACCCCGCGCCTGAACTGGACCTGGTCGCACATCCGCAGCAACCATTTCTATTACCGCTATAACAACCATCGCGTGTTTTTGGATATATTCAAGCAGTTCTGATAAAAAAGCAGCCTGCACTTTGTCGGTTACAGTAAAATCAACAGGGTTGCAGGCTGGAAATATTAAGCGGCAGGTGGAAGATTTTGCCGAATGGGAAGTGTTAAAACGGTAGTTTCAGGTAGCCTGAAAAATTCAATCCTAAAAATTTTTGCTAGTAGAAAGCACCAAATGACCAAACAACCCAATGAAATCCGTAGTATTAGCGACTTAACTCAAATTCTTAAAGAATTGGGCGAGCCGACACATGGCACAACACGTTTCTTTCGCGGGCAAGCAAAAAATGGGAACTATTGCCCAGCATTTACCGCAAAGATAAACCTTATTTAATTGAAAACGAAGATAAAATTATTAAAGATGCGCTAACTAACTGCCCCGATGATTTTTCTCCCAATGACACTCTATTTGAGAAACTCGTTAAATTGCAGCATTATGGTTATGCTACGCGGCTTTTGGATTTGACAGCTAGCGCATTGGTTGCCTTGTATTTTGCTTGTTCTAATGAGAGCCATCATGATGAAAATGGCGAATTAATTATTTTGGATATTCCTGATACAGAAGTGAAATATTGGGATAGTGATACTGTGGCTATTTTGACTGCAATTAGTGCTCAAAATAAAAATTTTTCTTTATCCAATAGCTTAGATTCTGCTCAAACCAAATGCTCTTTAGCAAAAGCAAGCTATATATTAGAAAACTTGAATCAAGAAAAACTCAAATCAATTGAAAATTCCATAAATAATAAACTTCTTCCGTTTAAAAATATTGATGAATATGAAGAACTTATTAAAAAAGCAGCATCAGAAATTGGAGAATCTGCTTTCATATCATCATTTAATGAACAGCCACCTATTATTTCACTACTTCATGACATTCATACCGACAAACCCAGTTTCCGCCCGGTCATCAATCCAACAGACTTAGGCCGTGTCCTATGCGTTCGTGCCAAACTCAACAATGCTCGAATTTCTAGGCAACAAGGTTGCTTTTTGCTTTTCGGTATTAACAATGAAAAACGCAATCCTGCTGAAATTCCAGATGATTGGAAACGTCTTCCAACAAAAGGAAAAAGGTTTATCGTTAGAAATAAAAAACAAATCATACAGGAGCTCAAAGCATTCGGCATTAGCAGGCAAACCCTCTTCCCCGAACTGGAAAGCCAAGCTCAAGAAATCATGGCGCAATACAAGCCAAAAAAATAACTTTTCGGGCTACCTGAAAATTTAATTTCGTTCTAACCTGCGCCCCAAAAGCAGCCTGCACTTTTCAACTTCGTTAAAACTAACGCTTTCAGGCAGCCTGCACCCCATTCACACAAGGAACTTTATGAACATCACCCAAATCCTCTCTCAAGAACTCTCCGCCACCGCCGCCCAAATCACCGCCGCCGTCGAACTTTTGGACGACGGCGCGACCGTGCCGTTTATCGCCCGCTACCGCAAGGAGGCCACGGGCGGGCTGGATGATACGCAGCTGCGCCAGCTTGCCGAGCGGCTGCAATACCTGCGCGAGTTGGAAGAGCGCAAAGCCGTTGTTTTAAAAAGCATTGAAGAGCAAGGCAAGCTTTCAGACGACCTCAGGGCGCAAATCGAAGCCGCCGACAACAAAACTGCGCTGGAAGACCTGTATCTGCCCTACAAGCCCAAACGCCGCACCAAGGCGCAAATCGCGCGCGAACACGGTTTGCAGCCGCTGGCGGACGTGTTGCTTGCCGAGCAGCCGCAGGACGTTGAAGCCGCCGCGCAAGGCTACCTGAACGAAAACGTCCCCGACGCCAAAGCCGCGCTGGACGGCGCGCGCGCGATTCTGATGGAGCAATTTGCCGAAGACGCGGAACTCATCGGCACGCTGCGCGACAAGCTGTGGAACGAAGCCGAAATCCACGCGCAAGTCGTTGAAGGCAAAGAAACCGAAGGCGAAAAATTCAGCGATTATTTCGACCACCGCGAACCCGTGCGCGCCATGCCCAGCCACCGCGCGCTGGCGGTTTTGCGCGGCCGCAACGAAGGCGTGTTGAACATCGCGCTCAAATACCAGCCCGACGACACGCCGATTACGCAGCAAAGCGAATACGAGCAACTCATCGCCCGCCGCTTCAAGGTTTCAGACGACCACAAATGGCTGCGCGACACCGTGCGCCTGACTTGGCGCGCAAAAATCTTTTTGTCACTGGAACTCGAAGTCTTAGGTCGTCTGAAAGAAGCCGCCGATACCGATGCGATTACTGTGTTCGCCCGCAATCTCAAAGACTTGCTGCTCGCCGCGCCCGCCGGACGGCTGACCACTTTGGGTCTCGACCCCGGCTACCGCAACGGCGTGAAATGCGCCGTGGTGGACGACACGGGCAAGCTGCTGGATACCGTCATCGTCTATTTGCATCAAGAAAACAATATGTTGGCAACGCTATCGCGCCTGATTAAGCAGCACGGTGTGAAGCTCATCGCCATCGGCAACGGCACCGCCAGCCGCGAAACCGACAAAATCGCGGGCGAACTGGTGCGCGGAATGCCGGAAATGGGGCTGCACAAAATCGTCGTTTCCGAAGCCGGCGCGTCGATTTATTCCGCGTCCGAATTGGCGGCGCGCGAGTTCCCAGATTTGGACGTTTCCCTGCGCGGCGCGGTGTCCATCGCCCGCAGGCTGCAAGACCCGCTTGCCGAGTTGGTCAAAATCGACCCCAAATCTATCGGCGTGGGCCAGTATCAGCACGACGTGAACCAAAGCCAGCTCGCCAAATCGCTGGACGCGGTGGTCGAAGACTGCGTGAACGCCGTCGGCGTGGACGTGAATACCGCCTCCGCCCCGCTCTTGGCGCGGATTTCCGGTTTGAATCAAACCCTTGCCCAAAACATCGTCGCCTACCGCGATGAAAACGGCGCGTTCGACAGCCGCAAAAAATTGCTGAAAGTGCCGCGTTTGGGCGAAAAAACCTTCGAGCAGGCGGCGGGCTTTTTGCGGATTAACGGCGGCAAAGAGCCGCTGGACGCGAGCGCCGTCCACCCCGAAGCCTATCCCGTCGTCGCCAAAATGCTGGCGCAACAAGGCATTAGCGCCGCTGAACTCATCGGCAACCGCGAGCGCGTGAAGCAAATCAAAGCATCCGACTTCACCGACGAACGCTTCGGCCTGCCGACCATTCTGGACATCCTGTCCGAGCTGGAAAAACCCGGCCGCGACCCGCGCGGCGAGTTTCAGACGGCCTCATTCGCCGAAGGCATCCACGAAATCAGCGACTTGCAAGTCGGCATGATACTCGAAGGCGTGGTTTCCAACGTCGCCAACTTCGGCGCGTTCGTGGACATCGGCGTCCATCAAGACGGCTTGGTACACATCTCCGCCCTGTCCAACGAGTTCGTTCAAGACCCGCGCGAAGTGGTGAAAACCGGCGACGTGGTGAAAGTGAAAGTGCTGGAAGTCGATGCCGCCAGAAAACGCATCGCGCTCACCATGCGCTTGGATGACGAACCGGGCTGCGCAGCCAAAGGCAACAGGTCGTCTGAAACCCGACATCAGGAACGCCGCGACCGCAAACCCCAACGCAACGACCGCGCCCCAACCAATTCGGCGATGGCGGATGCGTTTGCGAAGTTGAAGCGGTAAGGTAGAAAACCAATTAAAGGCCGTCTGAAAAATGATGTTCAGACGGCCTTTATCGTATGGGGCGAATGAGATAATTGGTATTATGGATATAGTAATGCCCCGTTGAATGTTACCGATACATTTTGTAGTAGGTATATGCAAATAAGCGTATAGTTCCAAATATCACAAATCCATCATCACAACCTTAGGAGTTCAAACCATGAAACCTGTTTTGTTTGCCGCGCTGATTTCCTGTTTCTCCGTTGCTGCGTATGCGGCCTGTACCGACAGCCAGCAGCAGTGCGTGATTTATAAAAACGGCAATGTTGCGACAGAAGGCGGCTGTACGGTCAGCAAGTGTCAAAGTGCCGATGCACAAGTGTTGAAATGGAAGCTGAAAAACGGCAAAGGCGTAACCGTGGAAATCGGAAAAAACGGTAAGGTTTTGGTGAACAAGAAACCGGGTGCGAAAGCGAACAACAGCAATGCGTCAGGCATGGGTTTGACATGCTATGCCGCCGATGCGGACAAACGCGAACAGTTCTGCTCGACCAATTATTGATTGGATTGTTGCTTTGATTAAAGGCCGTCTGAAAAGTGTTTCAGACGGCCTTGATGTTTATCCTTCCGATATTTTTTCATTGAGAAAGTCGATAAAGCTGCGTACTTTCGCGCTGAGAAAGGCCCTGTCGACATAAGTGGCGTTCAGTTGGTCTGCCCAGATGGTGTAATCGGGCAGGAGTTGGATCAATGTGCCGTCCTTCAATTCCTGCTGAACTGCCCAAAGGGGCTGATAGCCTATGCCTGCGCCTGCTTTAATCAGCTCGCGGATCATCAATGTGTTGTCGCTGCGGATAACCGGGGAGAGATGGAGAATGGCTTTTTCTGCGGTAGCGCGGTGGGTAATTTCCTGGTCTTGTTGACTGGTATAGGAAGGCAGGATGGCTTGGTGCTGCATGACGGCTTCGGGTGTATCGGGTGTGCCGTGTCGGGCAAGATAGTCGGGGGCGGCAAGCAGAACGAACTCGATTTTGGCCAGCGGTTTGACGATCAGCGAAGGGGAGGGGGTTTTGGAAACGCGCAAGGCGAGATCGAAGCCTTCGGCGATAAGGTCGATATGGCGGTTGTCGAGGACGAGGTCGAGCGTGACTTTGGGATAACGCTGGCGGTATTCGGCCAACCATGCGCTCATATTACCGCCTGCAAACCACAGGGGCATGGTTACGCGCAACATACCTTGCGGCGTGTCGGCGCCGCCTGCCGCTTTTTGGGCGGCGGTGTCCAAGGTATCCAGCGCGTAGCTGCATTGGCGGTAGTATTCTTCGCCTGCCTCGGTCAGGTGGAGGTTGCGGCTGTTGCGGTGTAAGAGCTTGGCTTGAATGGTGTTTTCCAGATGGCTGACGTGTTTGCTGGCCATAGCGGTGGAGATGTCGAGCTGATCGGCGGCACGGGTAAAACTACCGCTTTGAACCACTTGGCGGAAAACTTTTAGGCTGAATAGGGTATCCATAATTTCTTATTAGGAAACGTTGTATCAATAATTTTAGTATATATCTCTTACTGGGAATTATCTATACTGCACTTATTGAAATTGCTCCCTACCTCTTTCAGGTAGCCATTAAAATAAGGATTATTAAGATGTCAGCCCTCAAATCATTCCAACCGGTTGTATTGTCTGTCTTGCGTATTGTTGCGGCGTATCTGTTTTTGCTGCATGGCACAGCCAAGTTTTTCAGTTTTCCGATGTCCATGGGCGGCGCACCTGAAGGCTTGATGCTGGTGGCCGGTATTTTGGAAATTGTCGGCGGTATCTTATTGATATTGGGCCTGTTCACCCGTCCGGCCGCGTTTATTTTGTCCGGTCAGATGGCTGCCGCCTATTTTATGGCACACGCGTCTTCTGGTAATGTTTTGTTCCCATTGGCCAATCAGGGCGAATCTGCCGTTTTGTTCTGCTTCGTATTCCTGTATCTGGCAGTAGCCGGTGGCGGAGCGTGGGCTTTGGATAATGTTTTTGGTAAAGATAAAGATTAATTTAAGGAAAAGATCATGACTTATTCTGTTTTGCAACAAGCTGCTGAAACCCGTCGTTCTATCTATGCATTGAACAACACCCTGCCTCTGTCCAATGAGGAAGTAACCAAAATCATCGAACACGCCGTTTTACATACGCCGTCTTCTTTCAATTCGCAATCTGCCCGAGTGGTCGTATTATTTGGCGAAGAACATGCCAAAGTGTGGCATTTTGTCGAAGAAGCGTTGCGTGCGGTTGTTCCTGCCGAGCAGTTTAAAGCCACCGCACAAAAACTGAACTTGTTTAAAGCAGGCGCGGCGACAGTTTTGTTCTTTGAAGATCAAGATGTTGTCAAAGGCTTGCAAGAGCAGTTCCCATCTTATGCGGCCAACTTCCCGATCTGGGCGGATCAGGCAAATGCCATGGTTCAATATGCTGTGTGGACAACATTGGCGGCTGCCGGTATCGGCGCCAATCTGCAACACTACAATCCGCTGCCTGATGCAGCCATTGCTAAAGAATGGAATCTGCCGGAAAGCTGGTTGTTGCGTGCGCAAATGGTGATTGGCGGTATCGCGGCTCCAGCCGGCGAAAAAGCCTTCCAACCAATCGAAGGCCGTCTGAAAGTATTCGGCGCATAAATGAAATGATGTTTTCAACCAAGGGCGCGATGTTTGCGCCCTTTTTGAAATAGCAAAATTAAAAAGGCCGTCTGAAAACAGTTTCAGACGGCCTTTTATCTATGCCATGAAATCAACCGCGGCGCCAGGTCGTGCCGCCGGCGTTGTCTTCCAGAATGATTTTGTGTTCGTTCAGAAGGTCGCGGATGCGGTCGGATTCCGCCCAGTTTTTATCCGCGCGCGCCTGTTTGCGGCGGGCGATCAAGTCGTCGATTTCCTCGTTGGACAGGCCGTCTGAAACGGCACCGCCTTGCAGGAACTCAATCGGATCACGTTGCAACAGGCCGATGATGCCGCCCAAAGCTTTCAGGCAGCCGGCGAGGTGCGCATCATTGGTTTTGTTCACTTCGCCTGCCAGTTCGAACAGTACGGCAACGGCTTCGACCGTACCGAAATCGTCGTTCATGGCGGCGTAGAAGCGGCTGGTGTAGTCGTTGGCATTTTCGGACAATTCGAACGCGGCGGCTGGGGTGTTTTTCAAAGTGGTGTACAGGCGGGTCAGTGCGCCTTTGGCGTCATCCAGATGCGCGTCGGAGTAGTTCAGCGGGCTGCGGTAGTGGGCGCGCAGGATGAAGAAACGCACGACTTCCGGGTCGTATTGTTTCAACACTTCGCGGATGGTGAAGAAGTTGCCCAACGATTTGGACATTTTTTCGCCGTCCACACGGATGAAGCCGTTGTGCAGCCAGTATTTGACATGGCTGGCAATGCTTTGACCGTGATGGGTTTGCGCGTGGTCATGGCCGCAGGTATGGCCTGTCGCGCCGACGCTTTGGGCAATTTCATTTTCATGGTGTGGGAACTGCAAGTCCGCACCGCCACCGTGAATATCGAAAGTATCGCCGAACAGGTTTTCACTCATTGCGGAGCATTCGATGTGCCAACCCGGACGGCCGTTGCCCCAAGGGCTTTCCCATGCCGGCTCGCCTGCTTTGGCCGCTTTCCACAATACAAAATCAAGCGGATCGCGTTTGAAACCATCGACTTGCACACGCTCCCCTGCGCGCAGGTCATCCAACGATTTGCCCGATAATTGTCCGTAAGCGGCAAACTCGCGCACGGCATAGTAAACGTCGCCGTTGGCGGCAAGATAAGCCTTGCCGTTTTGAATCAGGGTCTCAATCATGGCAATCATTTGCGGAATGTTTTCCGTTGCCTTCGGCTCAATATCCGGACGCAACACACCCAAGGCATCGGCATCTTCGTGCATAGCCTGAATGAAACGCGCAGTTAGCTCGCCGATGGTTTCGCCGTTTTCAGCCGCGCGGGCAATGATTTTGTCGTCGATGTCGGTAATATTGCGCACATAAGTGAGCGGATAACCGCACTCGCGCAACCAACGGGCAATCATGTCGAACACAACCATCACACGGGCATGACCTAAGTGGCAATAGTCGTAAACGGTCATACCGCAAACGTACATACGCACGTTTTTAGGATCGATGGGGGTGAAAGGTTCTTTTTGACGGGTAAGGGTGTTGTAGATGGTGGTCATGTTTAATTTTCTGTACTATTTAAATTAATGAATTTAGCCAAAAATGAAGGACGAGCATAAAATGCTCTGGATGTAGAACCATGTCCTGATCCTTTTGTTCTTGGTTGGATATATATACCCATCTTGCCTGTCAGGAAATTAAATCCTTTATTTGGGTCTAGAATGGTCTGACGTACTAAATTGTAATCAGCTTTTACTGATTCATATAAATCAGAACCTTCATTCAAATCAAATTCGACAATATCATAAACAAAACTAGGGTCATCAACAGTTCTCCCAACAGTTCTTGCAACAACGACTGCTTTTTTTAATTTTGATAGTAAGTGGCTATCTTCAAATTCTTTCTGACAAACATTGACAGGATCAATCATAGTAATAGCCATCGTTTCTTTGAATGCTAATCTACCATTTCTTAGGGTTTTTATTGGGATAGATTTTAATTCCCATGAACCGAAGTTGGGTGATTGGGCAGAATTTAACGGCAACTCCAAAAAACGTTCTACTACATGTCCCGCCCAACCTTTATTAACTTTTCCTGATGGAGCATAGACAGTAACATTATATTCTCTTGCTAAATCATGTAGGTTCTTTCCAAGTAAATCCTGCATTTTCACAATAGCCTCTCTACGTTCCATTAGTTATCCTTTTCTCTGCCAATTCAAAAAAATTTTGCTTCATCTCACATCCGCAAAATTTCCGTCCATTTTTTATAGCAGCAACGCCTGTTGTTCCACTGCCCATAAATGGGTCGAAAATCAAATCGCCAACATTAGATGCAGCTAATATACAGCGCTCTAGCAATGCTAGCGGTTTTTGCGTTGGGTGTTTACCGAACGTTTTTTCCGTTTTGTTTGGTGGCGGGAACACCCAGACACTTTTCATCTGTTTGCCATTGTTTTGTATTTTCATCATGTCGTAATGGAAAATATGCTTTGCCTTCTTATCTTTCTTTGCCCATAACAGTGTTTCGGTGGAATGGGTAAAAAATCGGCAGGACAAATTAGGTGGGGGATTAGGTTTTTCCCAGGTAATATTGTTCAGAATATGATACCCGATGGTCTGCATCAAGTAGCCGATCAGATAAATATTATGAAATGTGCCACATACCCAAATCGTGCCGTTCGGTTTTAGCAAGGCATAGCATAAGCGCAGCCATTCTTCGTAAAAAACTAAATCCGCCGCCATGCCTTTAGATTTATCCCAACTACCTTTATTGACGGAAACCATTTGCCCGTTTTGGCAGGTAAAGCCATCATTGGATAAAAAATAAGGAGGATCGGCAAAAATCATATCAAAACAGCCATCCGAGTGTTTGTCCAAGATACGGCGCATCACATGAAGAGAGTCTTCGTTATAAATAATGGAGTCGTCTGAAACCAGTTTTTTCAGACTGCGTCCATAATGTGCTACTTCTTCCGATAGTTTGTTAAATTCACTCATAAATTGCTAGTAATTCTCCGACTTTTTTCCTACTGCTTCCTTTGGCGGCAATACTGCGTTGAACTTCGACTGTTTTAATAACAGCACCACGGTAAATCTCACGGGTAAATGTGGTATCGTGATTGGAAATTAGAATACCGTGCGCCCGCCGTGCTGTTTGTTTGGCAGTTTCTGCCAAGCGTTTTTGTTCGTCCAAATCGAAACCGCTTTTGGAGTAGGAGGTAAAGGACGAGGTTTCGCTCAAAGGTGCATAAGGTGGGTCGCAATAAATGGTGTCGCCATCTTCCGCTGCATCTAATGCCGTCTGGAAATCGCTGCAGGTCAAATCTATCCGTTCGGATTTCTGTACAAAAGCCTGCATTTCGGTTTCGGGGAAATAAGGAGATTTGTAGCGTCCGAACGGTACGTTGAAACAGCCTTTGCTGTTGTAACGGCACAATCCGTTGAAGGCATGGCGGTTCAGATAAACAAACAGAGCTGCGCGCTCAATGGTGTCAGTACTGTGGTTAAATCTGTCACGTAAGTCATAATATTTTTTTTCGTTATTATTTTCAGGGATAAAGAAAGAATGTGCGTAGTCGATAAAACTATGTTTTTCTGTTTTTAAGTTTGAAAACAGAACAATCAAGTCAGTATTAATGTCATTGAGCAAATACCTCTCAAAATCCAAAGACAGTGATAAGGCAGCAGAGCCTGAAAACGGTTCAATCAGGCGTTTTCGTTTTTTTGTGGGGATGTGGGTTTCAATAAAGGGGACAAGTTTATACTTCCCTCCAGCCCATTTCAGAAAGGGTTTGGACATATCTTGCTCATAGCCGCCCGTAAGCGGCTATATCATATTTGGTTACTTAATAATCGCCCGTAGACGATTAGCTTGTTCGTGGTAGTTACGATTCTTTCTAAGAATACTTTGTTGAATTTCAGACGGCCTTTTACGTCATCAATAGGCCGTCTGAAATTTTTACTCCGGCTTAAATACGCCGGTATCCGTTTTAGGCTGCTGCTCGGCAATCTCGGTATTTACCGCTGCCTGCTCCGTTTCGGTTTTCTCGGCTTCGATGCGTTTTTTCTCGGTCAGGTATTGGTTGATTTGGTGTACCAATTCCTGTGTACCTTGATGAGTCAATGCGCTGATTTGGAAGAGGCGCGGGGTTTCCATATCGAATTGGAAGCGGTCGTCTGGTTTCGGATAGTCCCAGCCGATGGCTTCGAGGAAGGCGGCTGTACGCGCTTGGGCTTCTTCTTCATCGAGCATGTCGAGTTTGTTCAGCACCAGCCAGCGCGGTTTGTCGTAGAGCTCTTCATCGTATTTGCGCAATTCGTTGATGATGGCGAGGGCTTCTTCTGCTGGGTTGACGGCTTCGTCAAAGGGAGCCAAATCGACGACGTGCAACAGCAGGCCGGTGCGTGATAAGTGTTTAAGGAAGCGGTGGCCGAGGCCTGCGCCTTCTGCTGCGCCTTCAATCAGGCCGGGGATGTCGGCCATGACGAAGCTGTGGTTTTCATCGATGCGCACGACGCCCAAGTTTGGATGCAGGGTGGTGAAGGGGTAGTTGGCGATTTTGGGGCGTGCGGCGGATACGGCGGTAATCAGGGTGGATTTGCCGGCGTTGGGCATGCCTAATAAGCCGACATCGGCGAGGACTTTAAGCTCGAGTTGTAGGGAGCGGGTTTCGCCTTCTTCGCCGGGTGTGGATTGTTTCGGGGCGCGGTTGACGGACGATTTGAAGTGGATGTTTCCCAAGCCGCCTTTGCCGCCTTTGGCGAGGCAGACACGTTGGCCGTGATAAGTGAGGTCGGCAACGATTTCGTCAGTATCTAGGTCGCGGATAAGGGTGCCGACGGGCATTTTGAGGACGATGTCGTCTGCACCTGCGCCGTAGCGGTCGGAGCCGTGGCCTTTTTCGCCGTTTTTGGCTTGGTAGCGTTTGACGAAGCGGTATTCGACGAGGGTGTTGGTGTTTTCGTCGGCTTCTGCCCAAACGCTGCCACCTTTGCCACCATCGCCGCCGTCAGGGCCGCCGCGGGGTACGAATTTTTCGCGGCGGAAACTGGTTGCGCCATTACCGCCTTTGCCTGCGGCGACTTCGATTTTTGCTTCGTCGATAAATTTCATGATGTTCTCTTATGGGTATTCGGTTGTTTCAGACGGCCTTTGTTAATAGAGGAGCTTGGTGTCTGAACGGATAAAATGTTGCTTATTATAAAGGATATTTCGGTTTTAGGCCGTCTGAAATATGGTTTCAGACGGCCTTGGATTTATTGGGCGAGGGCTTGGTCGATTTCTTGATAAAGTTGGGAGAAATTGGGTTCGCCGACGTAGGTTTTGAGGATGTTACCGTTTTTGTCGATCAGGACGGAAGTAGGGTAAACCTGTGTGCCAAAGGCTTTTGCGGCAGTTTTGTCGGCATCGTACATGACGGTGAAGGGAATGCCGTATTCTTTGACGTACTGATGGACGCTCTCAATAGGGTCAATGGGCTGGGCAATGCCGAGGACTTGGAAGTTTTTGCCTTGATAGTCTTGGGCGGTTTTGATGATTTTAGGCATTTCGCTCACGCAACCGGGGCAGGAGGGAAACCAGAAGTTAATGAGGGTAACTTTGCCTTTCAAGTCGGCGTTGGTAATGGTTTTGCCTTGCAGATCGGGCAGGGCAAAATCAGGGGTGGCTTTGTTGCTGGGGATAAGGACAAAGGTAAGAAGCGCGCCAATCGTGGCAACGATGAGGAGTGTGAGTATTTTTTTCATGATGTGAGGTTTTGAATTGCGTGTGCTAAGGTTTGGGGAACGCTGATGCTGCGGCCGCTTTCGCTGCTGACGGGCATAAGGGTAACTTCGGCTTCGATGGCGGCTTTGCCGTTGGGCAGGGTCGCGGTTTGGCTGAGGATAATGTGGCGTGTGCCGATGTCTTTCAGACGGCCTGTAAAGGTCAAGACATCGCCTTCAAGCGACGGGCGGCGATAGCGGATATCAACGCGTGCAACAACGAGCATGATGCCTTTGAGTTCGGGCAGAAGGTCATGCTCTTGAAAAAACGTCCAGCGCGCTTCTTCGAGAAATTCGAGATAGCGCGCATTGTTGACGTGGCCGTAGCCGTCGAGATGGTAGTTGCGGACGGTCAGTTTCATTAGTTGAGATTGATGGGTTGGAACTCTTCGCGTGCGATTGGTTCGTGTTCGAGGTCGGTAATCACGGTGGAGAGCTGGATGTCGAACCATTCGTTGAAAATGTCGGCGTCCAAATCCGGCCATTCGCTTTCGTCTTCGCACCAGTCGGCCAATTCGGCAGCAAAAATGTCTTCAAAACGCGCTTCGATTTCGTCCCATACTTCGTCGGCGGTTTCACACGGGCGAACGAGGTAGGAATTGGCATCGGCTTGGATATCTTCAAGCGTCAGGCCGTCTAAGTGATTGCCGGGCAGGGATTTCAGCCAGTTCCAAAAAGGATCGAGGGGGATAAGCAGGAAGACGCTGCGGTTGACTTCGTACATGGTGTTTTCCTTGGTTTCTGTATAGTTGAATGATATAGCAAAGGTGGGGGACTGGCTATCTTTTGGGGGATAAAGGCCGTCTGAATTTCAGACGGCCTTTATTTTTTGGAACAATCAGGGATTTTCTGATGGTGTTTGATACAGGCTTTGGGGATTGGCTGTATCGGGGATTTCTGCCGGAGCGGATTGGGGTGCTACCGGTTCGGAAGTGGTGTTGCTGTCCACCAAGTCATCGATGTCGATGTTGTCGTCTTCGTTTTGAGGGAGCGTGCCGCCGGTTTGTTGGGTGCGGACTTTCATGTAAAGGTCGCGTGTGTAGCTGTATTTGTCGATGGCTGCACCTTCGAGGCTGTCGGTCAGGTCGAGCAGTTCTTCACGGGTGTTGATGGCTTGCTGGCCGGTTGTGCCCCAGCGTCCTGCTCTGGTGTGGAAGACGGCGTTTTTAACCGGATAGATGGTGGTGACGGCGTTGCCGACGGTATCGCGTACGGTAGACGGGCCGAGTAGGGGGACGACGAAGTAGTTGCTGTTTTTCCAGCCCCATGAGGCGAAGGTGTCGCCGAGGGTGTTTTTATTGCTGGGCACACCGCCTGCACCGGCTACGTCGATTAAACCGCCAAGGCCGAAGGTGGTGTTGATGCCGACGCGGACGAGGTCTTCGCTGGCGCGTTTGACGTCAAGGCGCAGAACGTTGCTGCCGAAGCTGACGACGTCGCGCAGGTTGTTGAAGAAGTTGCTCACGCCGGTGCGCACCGGTTTGGGCGTTACTTTGCGATAGCCGCGTGCGACGGGGGAAAGGACGTATTTGTCTGCTTTGTCGTTGAACTTGGAAACGGTACGGTTGTAGCCTTCGTAAGGGTCGGCCGGATTGCGTTCGGCAAGTGCGGGCGCGGAGGCTATGCTGATGAGGAGGCAGAGTGAAGCGGTGGTTTTTTTCATGATTGCAACCAGTCTTTGATTTCGTAAAGTTCGGCCAGTGCGCGGACGGAATCGGGAATGTTTTGAATGGTCGGTTTTTTGTCTGTCCGGCGCAGAGCGTTGAGCAGCAGGGAAACGCAGGCTGAATCTGCTTTGCCTACTTGGCTGAAGTCTATGCTGTCTGTTTCTTTCAGACGGCATTGTTGTTCGTAGCGCGCAAAGGCGGAGGCAGTCAGGGTTTTGACGGTAACGTCGCCGCTGATGTAGAGCGTGCCGTTGCGAATTTCTGTTTGCATGGTGTCTTGATGATGTAAGGCGCCATGCCGTCTGAACATCAGGCGGCATGGTGCGGGGGTGGATTATTTACCGCCGTTTTTGGCTTTCAAGTCGGCAATCAGGCCGTCGATGCCTTTGGCTTTGATGGTTTCGCCGAATTGGTTGCGGTATACAGTAACCAAGCTTGCGCCTTCTACTGCGACATTGTATGCGCGGTATTTGCTGCCGCTTTGGTAGGTGGTGAAGTCCATGTTGACCGGTTTTTGGCCAGAAACGTTGATTTCAGCGCGGACAACGATTTCTTTACCGCCTTTGTTTACGACAGGGTTGTCTTTGATGTTGACCTTGGCGTTTTTGAATTTCAGCATGGTGCCGGAGTAGGTGCGGATCAGCAGGGTTTGAAACTCTTTGGTCAACGCTTGTTTTTGTGCGTCAGTCGCAGTACGCCACGGATTGCCGATGGCCAAAGCAGTCATGCGTTGGAAGTCGAAGTAAGGGATGGCGTAAGCCTCGGCTTTTTTGCGTGCGGTATTGGCATCGCCGCTGTTGAGGATTTTCAGTACTTGAACGGAGTTTTCACGTACTTGGTTGACTGCGTCGGCAGGAGAGGCAAATGCCATGCTGATGCTTAATACGCCGATGCTCAATGCGCTGATGAAGGAAGTTTTTTTCATGGGAGTGTCCTGAATATTGAGTGGATATGTGTTTATTGTTTGTTTTGACCGGCAGATTCACCATCTGCGTTTTTCTCGGCAAAGCTGGTCATGAATTTGCCGATAAGGTTTTCCAAAACCATGGCGGAGCTGGTGACGGTAATGGTGTCGCCTGCTGCCAAAGAATCGGTATCGCCGCCTTGCTGCAGGCCGATGTATTGTTCGCCCAACAGGCCTGAAGTCAGGATTTGTGCGGAAACGTCGCTACTGAACTGATATTGGCTGTCCAGATTGAGGGCGACTTTTGCCTGATAGGATTTAGGGTCGAGCTGAATAGAGGCAACACGGCCCACCAGTACGCCTGCGGATTTAACCGGCGCGTTGGTTTTTAAGCCGCCGATGTCGCTGAAATCGGCATAGACGGTGTAGGTTTGAGAGGATTTGCCGAACGATTGTCCGCCGGCGGCGCGGAAGGCGAGAAAGCCGATAGCGGCCGCGCCCAGTAAGACAAACAGTCCTACCCAAAATTCCAAAGCATTTTTTTTCATGTGCTATTGTCCTTGTTTCATTCTTTTTAAGTGTCGTTTCAGACGGCCTTTAGTCGGTAAACATCCATGCGGTCAAGATGAAGTCGACGGCGAGGATGGTCAGGGCGGAAGACACTACCGTGCGTGTACTGGCGCGCAAAATACCTTCGGAAGTCGGTACGCAGTGGAAGCCCTGATGTACGGCGATCAACGTAACGGCCACGCCGAAAGCGGCGGATTTGATTAAGCCGTTGAGGACGTCGTAATGGAAGGTAATGTTGTTTTGCATTTGCGACCAGAAAATACCACCATCCAAACCCAGCCATTCGACGCCGACCAAATACGCGCCGTAAATGCCGGCAACGTTGAAAATCGATGCCAACAAAGGCATGGAAAACACACCCGCCCAAAAGCGCGGCGCAACCACGCGCGCCACGGGGTCGACCGCCATCACGTTCATCGCTTCAAGCTGCTCGGTGGTTTTCATCAAACCGATTTCGCTGGTCATGGCACCGCCCGCACTGCTGGCAAACAGAATGGCCGCCAATACGGGACCCAATTCGCGCAACAGGGAAGCGGCAACCATATAGCCCAAAATATCGGCGGATTTGAATTTTGCCAGCTGCGTATAGCCTTGCAAGCCCAACACCATGCCGACAAATAGGCCGGAGACGGCGACAATCAGGACGGACAACACGCCTGCAAAGTAAACTTGGCGGATGCTCAGGCGCGGACGGGCAAACGCCGTGCCTGATTTGGCCAGGATCTGCAGGAAAAACAGCGTAATGCTGCCCAGCGATTGGATGAAGCCGAGGGTTTTTGCCCCGACGGAACGGATAAAATTCATAGGTTTCAGTTGATTGGTTAAATGGTTTTCAGACGGCCTGGTTTAAGTTTCAGGCCGTCTGAACATCAGCCCAGCAAGTCTTGTTTTAAAGTCGTTTGCGCCGGATAGCGGTAGGCGACGGGGCCGTCTGCCAAGCCGCCGACAAACTGGCGCACCCAAGGCGAGTCGAGTTCGCGCATTTCTTTGGGCGAGCCGGAGAACATGATTTCGCCGTGTGCCAAGAAAATGACTTGATCGACGATTTCCAGCGATTTTTCGATGTCGTGCGTTACCATCACGCTGGTGGAGCGCAGGGCTTTGTTGGCGCGGCTGATGAGGTGGGCGATAACGCCCAGCGAAATCGGGTCGAGGCCGGTGAAAGGCTCGTCGTACAACATGATTTCAGGGTCGAGCGCAATCGTACGCGCGAGGGCGACGCGGCGCGACATACCGCCGGAAAGCTCGGAAGGCATCAGGTTTTCAATGCCGCGCAAACCGACTGCATTCAGTTTCAGCAATACTAAATCGCGGATGACCGCTTCGGGCAAATCCGTCAGCTCGCGCATGGGGAAGGCGATGTTGTCGAAGACGGATAAGTCGGTGAACAATGCGCCGTGCTGGAATAAAACGCCCATGCGGCGGCGGTGTTCGTACAGCTCCTGCGCCGAAAATGCGGCCAAATCACGCCCTTCAATCAGCACTTTGCCCGATTGCGGGCGGATTTGACCCGTAATCAGGCGCATCAGCGTGGTTTTACCGCTGCCCGAACCACCCATTACGGCGGCGAAATTGCCTTGTGGAATGCTGAAGTTGATGTTGTTCAGAATCGGACGGTCGCCATATGCGAAGGCAACGTCTTTCATTTCGATGAAGGGTGTGGAACTCATGCAGGAGGGGAGTGTCGAAAAATGTATTTTAATTACGGGTATTGTAAAGGGTATTGGATATTCGGGCAATTTTCAGACGACCTGCGTTTAGGAATAACGGGTAAAAACGTGTGAAAGAACGCAGAAGCGTTGGTGCTACGGTCGTTTGTTGTATGTTGTGTCAAACATACAGACAGTTGTGTAGGTAAGTAAAAAGGCGGGTAAATATGCCCGCCTTGTTTTTAATATTTCTGCAAACCTTCCACCTTGATTTCTTTGGCATTGGCATGGATGAAGGCTTGAGTCGCTTTCATTGTGGCTTGAATGCGCGGATCGTTCCAGCGCACGATTTGGTTGTTTTCATCGCGCTTGTCTGACCAGATAATCACGCCGTCGGTGTATTTTTTGCTGATTTCGAGCATTTGGCGCCAGCGGACGGGATCAATGAACTGTTTGAAATAAGGGCTGTTGGTGGCCGAATAATATTGCGGCCAGATATAGCCGATGATTTTTTTGTTGGGAAAGCGTTGATGGATGTCGTCAACGGCGGTTTTCACGTCTTTTTCCCATTGCACCAAATCGGGGGAAGTGATGTAGAACACAGGATTGGCATAGTCGCTGATGGCGGCGGTGGGCGCACGGCGTTTGCTGACTTGCCGCCATTTGGCTAAGATGGCTTCGTTGTCGACATTGGGGCGGTAGTGGCGGATGCCGTGCAAATGTTCGGAGGGCATGCCGTAGTTGCTGATGACGGCGCGCGGGTTTTCTTCTCTGAAGATTTGGTACATCCGCGCGAAGTCGGTTTTCAATTCGTCGGGTGTCAGCAGTTGGCCGTCTTTTTCGGCAAACCAGCTTTCGATGTCGGTAGAAATGGTGCGGTAGCCTTCGCGGCGCGATTGTTTGGCCAATTCGCGGATACGCTCTTCGTTGAGTACGCCGTGTTTGCGTTTGCCCGTCGGATCGGGTTTGACCAATTCGCTTTCGTAAACCAAGAACACTTTGGAGAGTTTGTCGGCGGTCAGGTCGGGTTTGCCGACGTAGTCCATGCGGTCGTAGATGATGAAATCTTTGGCATGAGCGGAGAGGGCGGTCAATAAGAGGACGAGAGGCAAAAGGCGGTTGGGCTTCATATTTTTAGGCAGATAAGGGAAAAGGGCCATTGTACGGGAAGCGGTGTTAAAGTGAGCCAAAGGCCGTCTGAAAGGATAAAAGTTCTTTCAGACGGCCTTTGTTGCACTGGGAATGTTCAGTTTTGAGGCTGGTGTGATTTATTGCGCCGCAGTTTTTTCCAGAAATAGGAAAGTCTCGGCTTTGTTGCGCGGTCTTGCGCCTTGCCACAAGGTTTGCCAGCCTAAAGGTGCGCCGATGTTGGCGGCTTGGCGGATGAGGCGGTAGCGGCAGGACGGGTTGTCGGTCGTGGTTTTAATATGGCTGTATTGTGTCCACGCGATTCGTGTGCGCTGGTCTTGGCCGTCGATGCTGATACATTCGAGGCCGTCTGAAAGTTTCTGTTTCAATTCGGAAGAAAGCGCGGCTTCCATTTGGTGTACCACCGGCGCATGGCTTTTGGCGGCGTTGAGCCACGGTAAAAATAGGGTCATCAGCAAGGCCCAGGCCAAGGTAACGCCGGCCGCCCAGTTGGTTACGGCTTGGCGGCCGCGGATGTTTTTACGCGTAATTGCCCAGAGCCACAATGGGGTAAACAGCAGGGCGACGGTCATCGGAATCGGATCGATGTCGGGGATGTAATATGGGCTGAAATAGGCGGCGCGTTCGGCCAGTTTGGCAGGCCAGCCGTAGTTCATGGCGAAGAAGCCCAGCCACAGGAAGGCGGCAATCAGACCAAATGCCATGATGCCGAACCAGTTGATAAATGCCACTGCACCGCGACGCAGGCCGTCCAGTTGTGCCGCACCGAGCAGGGCGAGCGGTGGCAACAGCCAAACGAGGTTGTCTTGCAGGCGTTGAGGGTTGATGGCGAGCAGGGCTGTCATGATAACCAGCCACGACAGGCTCAGAATGCCCCAGTTTTTATCGTGGATACGCGTGCGGCTGAGCGTCCATGCCGCCAGCGGCCAAGCAGGCAGGGTAAACCACAGCAGGTTTTTCAGATAATAGGGCAGGTTGAAGGCCGTCTGAATCTGATGGAAGCCGCCGAATACGCCTAAGGAATAATGGTTGAACCAAATATCAAACCATTCGGGATTGGTTTTGGATAAAACCAGCGGATACAGAATCAGCAGGGGCAGGGAAACGACGATGGCACCAATCAGGGTCAGCAGATAGCGTTTGCTCTGCCAAGTGGAATGGAACGACAGGGCAAGTGCCAAAAAAATCATGGCCGCGGTCAGCAGATAGCCTGAGGAAAGGGAGAGTAAAACCCAGCCGCCGCACAACAGCAAAATGGCGATAATGACGCGGCGGCGTGCCAGTGAAAAGCCGCACAGAATCAATCCAAACGCGGCAAAAGCGGCCGACATGGGATTGAGGAAGTGGGCGATGGGCAGCAAACCGATGCTGCCTATAAGGATTAAGACAACGCTACGGCCATGGTGTCTGCCGAGAAAATTGAAACCGGCAAAACCGCAGGCGGTCAGTCCGATGGCGGTGAATACCACGCCGGCAAAACGCGCGGCATCATAGGCATCGGCTGCCCAAGGCGAAAACAGGGTTTGGAATGCGGTTGCCGCCCACAAAAAAGCAGGGGAGATAGTAAAGTCGGGTTGGCCGAAGATTTGTGCAACCAGCAGGCTGCCGCCGTTTTTCATGGATTCGGAGGCGGTAAAGAGGGAGGGTTCGGCAGGGTTCCACAAGTCATGCGAGAACACGCCCGGCCACAGCCAGGCAAAAGCCATCAGCAGCAGTAGCCATGGTTTTTCATGGGTTTTTTGGGGGCGGCGCGGATCGGGCGGTGTGTAAGTCAGCATGGAAAGTCAAAAAACGGTTGGTTTGAATAGCAATGGTACAGGGTTTGACGGGTTTGCGCGATATGCCGGACCGGAGAGCTTTGTAAAATAATGCTTACGGCTCGTTTTTATCGGGTGTTTGGAATGATATGGCATTCGGTTGACGACAAAAAGCTCAGGCCGTCTGAAAGAAATGTTTCAGACGGCCTGAATGCAAAAAAGACTGCACGAAGCAGTCTTTTTGACAAAGCGGCAATTAGCGTTTGAACAGGTTGCCGAATTTGTTGTTGAATTTGTCCACACGACCGGTAGTGTCGACGATTTTTTGAGTACCGGTGTAGAAAGGGTGGCACAGAGAGCAAACCTCAACGTTGAAGCTGTCTTTTTCCATTGCGGATTTGGTCACGAATTTGTTGCCGCAAGAGCAGGTAACGTTGATTTCGTGGTAGTTCGGGTGAATACCTTGTTTCATTTGATTTCCTTTCGATTAAGCGGGCACAGGGGTTTTGCCTGTACTTCAGTTAAGCGTGGAATTTTCGCTATTTTTGGCTGTTTCGTCAAGAGGATATTTTGTATGCAGGGCAGTTTCGCAACAGACGAGAACAGTTTAGAATAGAATCTCAAACCAAATATTATGCGGTCAGATTGTAATCTAACTGAAAAGAGGATGTAAAACCTCTTCTAGATGTGAAACTTTAAGAAAAATAATAGTCTGATTAATATTTACGCTTGTACGAACAGGAGACGGAATCCATGCAAAAAAGGATATTGACGCGTATTTTGCGTGTCTGGGGAGGAATGTTGCCTCCGTCTTATTGCAAACCCTTCGGCCGGATTGCGCAAAAATTCCGCGCCGCTTTGGCTGCGTGCATTTCCCCAAACATCGGCAAAAACGTCAATATTGAAAAAGGCGGATATGTTTTTCCAGATACGGTAATCGGCGACAATTCGGGTATCGGCGTAAATTGCGAAATCTGCCGCGGTTTGACCCTCGGCAAGAACGTGATAATGGGGCCGGAATGCCTGTTTTATTCGACCAACCACAAATTCAACCCTGAAACCCGCCGCTTTGAAGGTTATACAGATATCAGCCCGATTGTGATTGAAGATGATGTCTGGATTGGTCGGCGTGCGATTATCATGGGCGGCGTTACCATCGGCAAGGGTGCGGTAATCGGTGCAGGGTCGGTGGTTACCAAAGATGTGCCGCCTTATTGCGTGGCTGCGGGTAATCCTGCGACTGTTCGGAAAAAACTGCTGGATGAGCAAGAGCTTGCAGCCGAATAGCGTGAACAAAATAGCAAAATAAAAGGCCGTCTGAAATTCAGACGGCCTTTTTTAATATTGATTAAGCGGCAATTTTTTCGCATTCTTTAATGCAAGCCAAGCAAGATTCGTAGCAGGCTTTGCATTCAGCGTGGTGGCCGGCGTGTTCTTTGCAGGCTGCAGAACATTGTTTGCAGGCTTCGATGCACACTTTTGCCAAAGACGGGGTCAGGCGTGAATTTTGGGCAGCGAGGTTTTGCAATGTGCCGCACAGTGCCAACATTTGGTTAACGCCGGTTGCGCAGTCTTTCATGGAAGTATCGCCGGAGCTCAACAGGGCGATGCAGTGCGCCAAACAGATTTGACCGGCTTCAACGCAATGTGCAGCCGCTTTGCGCGCAGCTTCATAGGCGCGCGGTGCAGAATGCGCGTGACCAGCATGACCAGCATGGTGTGCATGGCCTGCATGGTCGTGAGCGCGGGCGAAAGAAGCGGCGGCGGTGAGAGAAACAGCAGCAGCGCTGCCGATAAATTGACGACGGTTCATAAGATAGAGTCCTTTTTGCTTTGTGAAATGATATTACGAATAATTAAATCTATTCGATAACAATAGGTTAACATATTATTTGTTTATAAACAATAAAGGCTGCCTGAACTTTTAGGCAGCTTTTTTTAGATTTACGCGTTAGGTTGATAGAGTTTTCTTTTCCTGAATCAGCAGCTTCAACAAAGTTGCCGCGCTGTCCAAGACCGTATCAGCATATCCAGCAATAAAGGTTTTTGCCAATAAAAAAGAAAAGGCCGTCTGAAAAATATTCAGACGGCCTTTATTCAAACTAAATCCTACATCAGATGACTTCTAAAATGAAGTACTGACGCAGTTTTTCGTACACATTATTTTGTACGTTGATACAACCATTGGTTATGATGCGGTCGGCCACATGAGGGGAGACGATGCGTTCCATGCGTCTTTCTTGTGGCTTGAGCGTCCATACCCTATGTAACGCAAACAGAAAGTCATTTTCTTCTTTGAAGCCGATAACTTCGCCACCGTAACCCGGTTTGCTGGTCATCATCGGCGTCATATTGAATTTGCCTTTCGGCGTGGTCTTGCCAATCAGTACCGGATGGCACTGACCGTCATCGGCAAAGCAAAGCTCCGCCTTAGCTGTATTGACCACAACTTTTTTACGCTGGATATAGTCACTGACAGCATCGGCAGCGGCCAAAGAATTCAGACCTGCTGCCAAGGCTATACCCAATAGGATCCGTTTCAAATTTGTCCTTATTGACGGATGCGTTCAGGAGCTTCTTTAATGATCTCGCGGATGATCACTTGAGGCTCTTGTTTAGGTGTAGGTGCTGGAGGAGGACATACGGCATCTTTAGGGAATACTGGATTCCAGAAGAAGCTGCGTGCAAATTTGTCTTTGTCGAAGATCACTTTGTATTGGCAAGTAGTGATGCCTTCAACGCCGGAAGTGTTTTCAGGGTCAACACCTACGCCTGGGGTGTAGAAGTGGAACAGGTAGTCCCATTCACGCACGCCCATGCCTTCGTCGTAGTGAGGACGGCCGAGGATTTTGTAGATGTCGTCTTTGGTCAGGCCAGGACGCATTTGATCCAGCTCGTCAAAAGTCGGGAATGTACCGCGGCCTTTGTTGAAGGTCAGGGAGTAAGGTTTAGGAAAGCGTGGCTCGTCTGTAGTGCCTTCAGGAGTGATTTTGCTCTTAGTAGCACAGGCGGCCAGCAGGCCGGTAGCCAGTAGGACGAAGCCCACTTTTGCGATTTTTTTCATTTGATAATCCTTTTATTGATTTTACCGGCCGAACTTTTCAGACGGCCTGTTAGTGCCGGCAGCGAGTTTGCCGGTTGACCCAAATAATGTTGTGCTTCTTAAAGATGTCCCCGACGGTTTGACAAACAGAACATCGGCACATTCCGGCAGGGCATTGCACCTCATCTCCGTTGTATCCGCCTGAATCGGCAGAACCGTTCAGACGGCCTGACTGACATTTATTGTTACTTTGTAACAATTTCACTGCGAGTAAGGCTTGGGGTTTAGAGATTTCCGGTTTTCGATAAATCAGGTTGTATTGCGTAATACCTTGTTATCTTTGTGCTTTAGTTCTTTTTGGCATTTGCCGGAGATTAGGTACTTAATCTTTCGGGTGTTATTCCTGCAAATTGTATGTCAGTTTTCCTTTATACGCATAATCTGTGTATGCCAGAATGTTGGCTTTATACAATATTCATACTAACGAACCAGAAACGGATTGTACCTTTTCTCATGCCCGATACTGGTCATGCGGCCGTGTCCGGCTATAACTTGCGTGGTTTCGGGCAGAGTTAATAGTTTAGCGCAGATATTGTTTATGAGGTCATCATGATTGCCGCGCGGAAAATCTGTGCGACCAACGGTCTCATAAAATAAAACATCGCCTGCGACTAAAAGACCGTTTTCGGCGTTATAGAAAACGACTTGGCCGGGAGTGTGGCCGGGAATGTGGAGGACTTGGAAGCTGTGGTTGCCGACCTTGAGCGATTCTCCTTCTTCCAACCAGCGTGTCGGCGTGAATGACGGAGAAACGGGGAAGCCGTATTGCGCCGTCGTTTGCGGAAGGGCTTGGAGCAGGAATTCGTCGTCTTTGTGCGGGCCGAGAACGGGTATATCGCAGGTTTTCAAAAGTTCAACTACGCCGCCTGCGTGGTCAAGATGGCCGTGGGTCAGCCAAACGGCGGTCAGCTTGAGGCCTTTGTTTTGGACTTGTTGCAATAAATAGGGTACATCGCCGCCGACATCGGTCAAAACGGCTTCTTTGGTTTCATCGTCCCAAATCAGCGTGCAGTTTTGACGGAAGGGGGTAACGGCGTTGATTTCAAATTGGAGTGCCATGGGTGTTCCTAGGAAAGGTTTGTTTAATGTTGTTTACGTTTCAGACGGCCTTTTGCACATGGGTGCATACTTTCGGCTACAAGCGCAGCTTTTACGCAACAGAGGCCGTCTGAAAATGGAAAATACCTATTTTAACCTGTAGCAGACCATACGCAACGAAGCCGAGCAGTCGGCGGCGGAAGAACCTATGCTGGCCAGCTTCCTCCACATGACCGTGCTGCGGCACGACAGTTTGGAGCGGGTGCTGGCCTTCCACCTGTCGAGCAAGCTGGCAATCCGACCATGGATATGCGCACGCTGTACGAACTCTACCTGCACGCGCTGGAAAAAGAACCGTCCATCGGCGAAGCCGTCCGCGCCGACATCACCGCCTATTACGAACGCGACCCCGCTTGCGACCAATACTGCCTGCCGCTTTTGTATTTCAAAGGATACCACGCCATTCAGGCGCACCGCATCAACCACTGCCTGTGGAAGGAAGGGCGCAAAACGCTGGCCTATTTCCTGCAAAACCGCGCTTCCGAAGTGTTCGGCGTCGATATCCATCCGGCCGCCCGTTTCGGGCAGGGGATTATGATTGACCACGGCACCGGCGTCGTCATCGGCGAAACCGCCGTTTTGGGCAACGACATTCCATCCTTCACGGCGTAACCCTCGGCGGTTCGGGCAAAGAGGGCGGCGACCGCCATCCGAAAATCGGCGACGGCGTGATGATAGGCGCGAACGCTTCCGTGTTGGGCAACATCCGCGTGAACGAATGCGCGAAAATCGGCGCAGGCAGCGTGGTGGTGGCGGAAGTGCCCGCCTACAGCACCGTCGTCGGCGTGCCCGCCCGCGTGGTCGGCAACAAATCGCATGCCAAACCGGCGGAGGAAATGAATCAGAATTTTTATGAGGAAATGAATCAGGATTTCTATATCTGAACCTGTCCGTTCGGTAAGCGGTAAAACCTTGAGGCCGTCTGAAAGCAAAACATCTCTGTTTTTCAGACGGCCTCCCTGCCACCCTTAACTTTTTAAAAGTTTTGTCTGATTTCTTAAAATTTTGAAAACACACAAAATCCCGCATACCAAACTGCTATAATCGCGCCTCTTTCATAGTACCAACCAAGCTGCGGCGGACACCCGCCGCTTTTTTATAACCCAAATTTTATAACCTAAAAAGGGAAAACATGACTATGCGCAAATCATTTTCCGCACACCGCCTTTTAACCCTCGCCGCCCTGCTGGCCGCTCTGCCTACCGCCGCCGCGCCCAATAACATTACCGACCTCGGTACGTTGAAAAACGATAATTCGGGGAGTTCGGAAGCAAATGCTGTCAACAGCGACGGCTCGCAAGTGTTTGGACAGGCGGTCAACGACAATGGTGAAAACCGCGCCGTCGTTTGGTCGGGCAGCAACTGGGCCAACAAAACCGATCTCGGCACGCTGAAAGCCGATAACTCGGGAGATTCAGAGGCAACCGCCCTCAGCGGCGACGGCTTGGTGGTAGGTGGATCGGCGCGCAACGACAACGGCTACTCCCGTGGCATCATTTGGTCTGGCAGCAACTGGACCACCAAAACAGAACTCGGCACGCTGAAGGCGGACAATTCAGGGGGTGCGTCCGTATATGCCCTAAGTCGTGACGGATCGGTGGCGGTCGGAGGTGCATCAAACGACATCTACCCTCTGTTGCGTCCGATTGTCTGGTCGGGCAGCAATTGGGGCACCAAAACCGACCTCGGCACGTTGGAGTACTCTAATGTCTTACCGGGTATCGCATTCGCTGTCAGCGACGACGGATCGATTGTGGTTGGCGGCGCAGGCAGTGCCGACACCTCAGCATACACACACGCTATTGTTTGGTCGGGCAGCGGCTGGGCCACCAAAACCGACCTCGGCACGCTGAAAGCCGATAATACTGGGAATTCTAGTGCATCTGCCGTCAGCGGCGACGGCTCGGTGGTGGCCGGATATGCGGAAAAAGACAATGGCGAAACCCACGCCACCGTCTGGTCTGGCAGCGGCTGGGCCACCAAAACCGACCTCGGCACGCTGAAAGCCGATAATACTGGGAATTCTAGTGCATCTGCCGTCAGCGGCGACGGCTCGGTGGTCGGTGGATCTGCGGAAAAAGACAATGGCGAAACCCACGCCACCGTCTGGTCGGGCAACAACTGGGCCACCAAAACCGACCTCGGCACACTTAAAACCGACAATTCGGGAAGTTCGCAGGTAAATGCTATCAGCGCCGACGGCAAATTTGCGGTCGGACAGGCAGAAAACGACAACGGCAACACCCGCGCCGCCGTCTGGAACCTGCGCAATCTCAACAACGCCCGCCCCACGGATACCGCCAACACCCGCGCCTCCCTGTCGCTGCTTTCCGCCGACACCGCCTCCCTGCTCGCACAGCGCGCCCGCGCGGCTGAAAACCTGCTGGGCGGCTGCCGCACCGACGGCGGCAAATTCTGCTACAGCGCCGGATACCGCCGCGACATAGGACACGGCGCAAGCTCGCGCGGTGCAGACTTCGCCTTCGGCTACGGCATCTCCGACAACTTCGATGCCGCCGTCTCCCTGGCGGTTCCCGCCCGTGCCGAAGAAAACGGCAGCCACCGCCTGAAATCCGGCGTCGGCATCGGCCTGTCTGCACGCCTCCATAACGGTGCGGGCTGGTATGCCGTACCCGCCGCTGCCTTCGAAACGGACAAAACCCGCATCCGCCGCCCCCACCTGAACGGCACGGAAAGCCCCGAGAACACCGTCCGCACCAAAGGCCGCGCATACAGCCTGACGGCCGGCCGCGACTACGGCACGCCCGGAGAAAAAACCTTAGGCTGGTACGCCGCGCTGCGCCGCACCGAAGCCGAACGCCCGTCTTATAGCGAAGACGCGGGCCTGTCCTTCCCGTTTGCCTACGGCGCGGCCAAGCTGAAGGAAACCTCATTGGCGGCAGGCATAAAAGGCCGCCTGCCCCTGACCGGCAAGCTGGCATGGTACGGCAATGCGGAAGTTGCCCAGCGCGTGGGCGGAGGCAAAGCCCGCTTCACCGCCGAGGCTCCTTTCTTCGGCAAATATGAAACGGAGCGCGAAACCTCGCGTACCCGTCCGTCCGTACAGACCGGCGTAGACTACGCCTTCAGCCCCTCCGCCGTGCTGTCGCTGGGCGGCTATGTCGGCCGCAACGCCTTCTCCGGCACCGACAAAGGCATATTCCTGAAGCTGAACGGCAAGTTCTAACCGTTGTAAGCCGATAAGTAAGGCCGTCTGAAACTCGAAAACGGCTTGAACTGCACCCCAAAAGTTGGACATCCCCCCCTCCAACTCACAAGGTGCAGTTTTTTTATGAGCAAATATACATTACACTTCAAATACCAAGCCGTACTCCACTACCTGCACATACGCAGCCAACAGCGTACCGCAGATCATTACGGCATCTCCCGAACCCACCTGCGACGATGGATACACGCCTATCAGGAAGGCGGTATCGGTGCACTCGAACATCCCCAATCCAAAACCATGACCGACCACCGCAAAAATCCCTTCATCGCCGACAAACCCGACCACGAAAAAACACAGGCAGAGCTTATCGAAGAGTTGTGCTATATGCGCGCAAAGGTTGCCTACCTATAGGGAATTGCTTGCGGAGCATTCCATGGTTCAAAGCATGTCGCGAAAGGCGAATTGTTGGGACAATGCGCCGATGGAAAGCTTCTTTGCGGTGTTGAAGACGGAGTGTTTCTATAACGCAGGAGAATTGACAGCGGACGAATTGATGAAACAGATAGATGACTATATGGATTACTACAACCGCGAGCGTTGCAGTCTGAAATTGAAAAAGCTGAGTCCTGTCGCATACAGAACCCAGCTTACACAGAGCGCCTGAATAGGCTTTTATGAGTGTCCAAGATTTGGGGGCCAGTTCATTTTTTGCTATTATGTATATATAATAAAAAGCAAGTCTGGAAAAATGTCTTATGAATAATGTAATGCGGATCATGATACCGATTTTTGCGGCTTCTTTCATCTCTGCGGCGTTTGGTGCAGATTTGTTGTTGGCGCAGGAATATAAAAATCAAGATATTGCCGGTTGGGCCATGAGTGAAAAGTTGGATGGCGTACGCGCGTATTGGGACGGCAGGCGGCTGGTCAGTCGTCAGGGTTATGCGTTTACACCGCCCAAAGGTTTTACAGCAGGTTTTCCGCCGTTTCCGATGGATGGTGAGTTGTACAGCGGACGAGGGCGGTTTGAGCAAATTTCCGCGACGGTGCGTTCTGCCTCGGGAAATTGGGACGGCATCCGTTTGCATGTTTTTGATGTGCCACAGGCGCAGGGTAATCTGTATCAGCGGCTGGAAACGGCTTCGAAATGGCTGAAATCACACCCGTCGGCACGGTTTACGGTCATTCCGCAAGTCAAGGTGCGCGACAAACAGCATGCTTTGGATTTTTTGAAACAAGTTGAAGCGTTGGGTGGGGAAGGGGTGATGCTGCGTCAACCTGAAGCCCGTTATGCAAGCGGTAGAAATGGGCAGCTGTTGAAGCTGAAAAGTGAATATGATGATGAATGTACGGTAACGCGTCATTATGAGGGCAAAGGGCGCAATGTCGGGCGTTTGGGTGCGGTAGGATGCAAAAACCAATATGGCGAGTTTCGTATCGGCAGCGGTTTTAAGGATAAAGACCGCGACCATCCGCCGAAAATCGGTGCACTGATTACTTACCGTTATCGTGGTTTTACGCAAAAGGGAACGCCGAAATTTGCAACATTTGTCAGGGTGCGCTCGGATCGATAAAACAAATGAAAGGCCGTCTGAAAATAGGTTTCAGACGGCCTTTAATATAGATGTTGCATAGCCTTTAGGGCTAATCTACGTCAGCCCCTAGCCTTTTATAAGGTTTCCAATACATCAGGCAATTCGGCCAAGCTGTTGAGTATGGCGACATGGGGCAGGGCGGAAAGCTGTTGGGCGGTATGTGCGCCGGTGGCAACTGCGATGGCGCGGATTTTGGCATTGGCGGCCATTTCTAGGTCGTGGGTGGTGTCGCCGACGACGACGGCCTCTTCTGGTTCAACACCCAGTCGGTCGCAGAGGGCAAGTACCATGTCGGGCGCGGGTTTGGACGGATATTCGCTAGCGCAGGCAGTTTCCAGCCAAAAGGCTTGGGTGTCGGTTTGTGCAATGGCTTTGTCCAAGCCGCTTCGGCCTTTGCCGGTGGCGATGGCAAGCCAATAACCTTGTTGTTGCAAGCGTTGCAGGCAGGACAGGGCTTCGGGGAACAGGGTCATATTGTGATTGTTGGGATTGAGGTAGTGCGCGGCATAGGTCTCAATCAGTGTTTCCTGAACGTGTTCGCTGACGTTGTGGGCAAGGCGGCGGATGATGCCGGAGAGGCTGTATCCGATGAGTGGACGGATTTGGTCGGCTTCGGGAACGGGCAGGCCGCAATCGGCAAAGCTCTGTTGAAAGGTGTGGATGATGGGGTTGGTGGTGTCGGCAAGCGTGCCGTCCCAGTCGAAAATAATGAGTTTGGGTTTCATGGGTTTCCTTTCAGACGGCCTTTTCCTGATTTTCCAACATTACAATGAATTGCGCCAATTCTTGCGGCAGGGGGGCTTTCAGGATCAGTTTTTCGCCGGTCAGCGGATGGGCGAGGTGCAGCTCGGAGGCGTGCAGGAACATTCTTTTTAAACCGAGTTTTTGCAGGCGTTTGTTGGCCTGATAGTCGCCGTAGCGTTCGTCGCCGGCAATAGGGCAGTCTTGCGATTGCAGGTGGACGCGGATTTGGTGGGTGCGGCCGGTTTTCAGGGTGGCTTCGACAAAGGTCAGGTCGGATAGGCCGACTTGGTGCAAAAGGCCGTCTGAAAAACGGTTTAACACACGGAAGATGGTGTGGGCGGATTGGCCGTCTTCGCTGACGCGCACCATTTTTTCGCCTTGTGCTCCGGTGTATTTGAACAGGGGGAGCTTGACGTGGAAGTGGTCGTTCGGCAGCTTTCCGACACCCAGCGCAAGATAGATTTTTTTCGGATGGTCGTTGCGGATGGCTTCGTGCAGTTTCACCAAGGCGCTGCGTTTTTTGGCAATCATCAAAAGGCCGCTGGTGTCTTTGTCGAGGCGGTGGACGAGTTCGAGATAACGCGCTTCGGGACGGGCGCGGCGGATTTGTTCGATGACGCCGAAGCTCACGCCGCTACCGCCGTGGACGGCAACGCCGGAAGGTTTGTTGATGACCAAAAGCGCATCGTCTTCGTAAACGATGTCAAACTCGCGCGCAGGCACGGCCTGGTTTTCAGACGGCCTTTGTTTTTCGGCGATGCGTATCGGCGGAATGCGGACGGTATCGCCTGCCTGAATGCGGTTGTCGGGTTTGCAGCGTTTTTTGTTCAGCCGCACTTCGCCGGCGCGGATAATGCGGTGGATATGGCTTTTCGGGACGCCTTTGAGGATTTTTATCAGATAGTTATCAAGGCGTTGGCCTTCCTCGTGTTCGGCAACGGCAATCAGGCTGACTGAATCTTTGCGTATTGCGTGCATTTTCTCTATAATCCCAAACGTCCGTTTCGGGACCCGAACCTGCCGTCGCAGGCCGTCTGAAACGGATTTATTGTTAAAACGAGATTTTATATTAAAAACGCACTCCGCAAAGCATTTCCTTGTGTTTGTTCAAAGCCGGCAAACGCAATCCCGTAATTAAGTTTGAATTGAACCTGCCGTCCGGCCGGGCGTAAGACGCAGTCCGCGCAGCACCGTCCGAAATCACCGGCGCTACGATAATAAGAAGATGTAGGCTGCCTTAATTTTGTCCGAAGCTTCAGCATTCGGACGGTAGCGGAACCATCAACCTTTCCGCCGCATTGTTCTTTATTTCCTTCTTTATCCGAATCCGTCCGCACATGGCTTGAGCTCAAGCATGCAACCTTGCGGATTTCAAATCAAATACTGGTTACACGGGGATTTTCCCATCTTGCCTTTGAAGAGTGCCAACCGGACAGACAGGCCGTCTGAAAAAGATATTCACAAATCAAACGGCCGCTGTTCACGAGGTGACTATGAAAAGAATGTTATTCAACGCAACGCAGGCCGAAGAGCTGCGCGTTGCCATTGTCGATGGCCAAAACCTTTTGGACTTGGACATCGAAACGCTGGGCAAAGAACAGCGTAAAGGCAATATCTACAAAGGTATCATTACCCGCATCGAGCCGTCGCTGGAAGCGTGTTTCGTCGATTACGGAACCGACCGCCACGGCTTTTTGCCGTTTAAGGAAGTATCGCGTTCGTATTTCCGCGACTACGAAGGCGGCAGGGCGCGTATTCAGGACGTGCTCAAAGAGGGCATGGAAGTCATCGTCCAAGTCGAAAAAGACGAGCGCGGCAACAAAGGCGCGGCACTGACCACTTTCATCAGCCTGGCCGGCCGCTATTTGGTATTGATGCCGAACAATCCGCGCGGCGGCGGCGTATCCCGCCGTATCGAAGGCGAAGAGCGTCAAGAGTTGAAAGCCGCTATGGCCGAACTCGACATTCCGAACGGCATGAGCATTATTGCCCGTACTGCCGGCATCGGCCGCAGCGCGGAAGAGTTGGAATGGGACTTGAATTATCTCAAGCAACTTTGGCAAGCCATTGAAGAAGCAGGCAAAGCACACCATGACCCTTACCTGCTCTTTATGGAAAGCTCGCTGCTGATTCGTGCGATTCGAGACTATTTCCGTCCCGATATCGGCGAGATTTTGGTGGATAATCAAGAAGTTTATGACCAAGTTGCCGAGTTCATGAGCTACGTCATGCCGAGCAATGTAGGCCGTCTGAAACTCTATCAAGACCACACGCCACTGTTCTCCCGTTTCCAAATCGAACACCAAATCGAAAGTGCGTTCTCACGCAGCGTCAGCCTGCCTTCCGGCGGCGCGATTGTGATCGACCACACCGAAGCACTGGTTTCCATCGACGTCAACTCTGCGCGCGCTACACGCGGCTCTGACATTGAAGACACTGCGTTCAAAACCAATATGGAAGCCGCCGAAGAGGTTGCCCGTCAAATGCGCCTGCGCGACTTGGGCGGTTTGGTCGTCATCGACTTCATCGACATGGAAAATCCGAAACATCAGCGCGATGTTGAAAACGTTCTGCGCGATGCGCTCAAAAAAGACCGCGCCCGCGTGCAAATGGGCAAACTTTCGCGTTTCGGCCTTTTGGAATTGAGCCGCCAACGTTTGAAACCGGCTTTGGGCGAAAGCAGCCATGTTGCGTGTCCGCGCTGCGCCGGTACCGGCGTCATCCGCGGTATCGAATCCACCGCCCTGCACGTTTTGCGCATCATTCAAGAAGAAGCAATGAAAGACAACACCGGCGAAGTGCACGCACAAGTTCCTGTCGATGTTGCCACCTTCCTGTTGAACGAAAAACGCGCCGAGCTGTTTGCGATGGAAGAGCGCTTGGATGTGAACGTCGTCCTGATTCCAAACATTCACTTGGAAAATCCGCACTACGAAATCAACCGCATCCGCATTGACGACGTAGAAGAAGACGGCGAACCGAGCTACAAACGCGTTGCCGAGCCGGAAGAAGACGAATCCGCCAAACCTTTCGGCAGCGAAAGAGCCAAAGCCGCCCGCCCCGAACCCGCCGTCAAAGGCGTGCGCCATACCCAACCCGCCCCGACCATATCCGAGCAGAAAAGCGGTTCATGGTGGGATACCTTCAAAGCATGGCTCAAACGCATTTTCGGCGGCAATACCGCAGCCGAAACCGTGCCTGTTGCCGAAGTGGCAGAAAAACGCACTTCAAACGGCAACAACCGCAACGGCAATTCCGGCAACCGCCGCGCAAACAACCGCCGCCAAAACCCGCGCCGCAACAATAGGCACGACGGCAGCAAGGTAGAAGTGCGCGAAGTGAATGCCGAAGCTGTTGACAGCAAGTTTGAAGAAAACAAATCAAACGAAAGCCGCAACGGCGAGCGTAAAGACAATCGTCGCAACCGCAACCGTAACAACCGCCGCGATGATCGCAACAACGAGCGCAACCGTGTTGAGGAAGTGGTTGAAGACGTAAACGTTCAAGAAGTAGCTGCACTGGTTGAGATGCCGTCTGAAAACCAAGCGGAACAAAACGGCAATAAACGCCGCCGCAACAACGGCCGTAACGAGCGCAACCGTCATCAATCTGCGGAAAACCGTGTTGAGGACGTGAACGTTCAAGCCGATGGCGAACAGGCGCAAGTTGAAGCGGACGACAACGCCCGCAGCGAAGAGGGTGTGAAAAACAACGGCCGTCAAGGACGCGACCGCAACAACCGTCAGCGCAACAACCGTAACGACCGCCGTTCCAACAGCAAAAAACGCAATATTCCGTCTTCGGCAAAAATCGAGCAATACCTGAACATTACCGATACCGCTGACAAAGTCCTCTTTGCCGTAGCGCATGTTTTAGGTTTGAACGAAACGGTTGAAGCTGCAAATGCAACATTGTCTTCTGAAAGCGACCAAGCCGAGCCGCTGGTGATTGTGGTATCCGAGCCTGAAGTTACCAGCGCAGAGCCATTCGTATTTGCGATTGAAAGCGAAGACGAGCCTGCCGTAGCGCAAACTGAAGGCGCTGATGCCGAACAAGCCCTGCTTGCTTCTGCCGTCAGCAACGTTAAAAAAGCCATTTCTGCAGTATTGTCTCTGAATGCAACGACTACTATTGCACCGGTTGAAGCACCAGCCGAAACTGTTGCCACACCAGCTGAAGCCGTAGCTCAAGCAGCGCCTGTCGCAATCGTTGTGCCTGAGAGCTTAGGCGATTTGATCTTCGTTGAAACCGATCCGCAAGCCGTTGCCGCTTTAGCCGCGCAGCCACAACCTGAACCGGTTGCTAAAACACGCCGTTCGGATGTGCCTAAAGTAGAAGTGGAAGACGTAGCAGTCGAAATGATTTTGGTGGAAACACGCAAAGACTAAGATTGGTTTTCCAGTTAAAAGCCCGATGTTGAACGCATCGGGCTTTTTTATTGGCAAGGAGATGCGCTGCTCATTTTCTTTGTGTTTACCATGAGCGTTAATTCATGGTTGAAAAAGCAGGATAGCTTGCTGAGAAAGGGAAGGGCGTGATTCTTTCAATAGGAAGGACTTAACGAAATAGATTGGTATGAGAAAAGGCCGTCTGAAACGGTTTCAGACGGCCTTGGTTTGTGTGTATGTTTAGGTATTGTGATTATTTTTTGTTCAGAGAGTCACGGATTTCGCGCAACAACAGAACTTCTTCGCTAGGCTCTGCTGGTGCTTCTTCAGCAGGAGCTTCGGTTTTTTTCACGGAGTTGATGGCTTTAACCACGCAGAAGATGGCAGCGGCGATGATCAGGAAGCTGATCACAGTGTTGATAAACAGACCGATGTTCAAAGTAACGGCACCGGCTGCTTGAGCGGCTGCCAGGTTGGCGTAACCTTCTGCAGGAGCGGCTTGTGTGCCGTCTTTCAGTGTAATGAACAGGTTGGAGAAATCAACGCCGCCGATCAACAGACCGATAGGAGGCATGATTACATCGTCAACCAATGATTTGACGATGGCGCTGAATGCTGTACCGACAACCATACCGACTGCGAGGTCGATAACGTTGCCACGCATAATAAATTCTTTAAATTCTGAAGCGATTGACATAATTAATCTCCTGTATGTGTTTGAGTCAAAATCAGATGTAGTTCAATAAAACGGCAGGCATATTAACGCTTTATCGGTTAAGAAAAATTCATTAATGTTAAATTTTGTATTTCATGCTAAAAATGCCCGGCTTCTATGCCTTCTGTATGAAAAAACAGGCCGTCTGAATTTTTTCTGTTACTTTTTTACACCACTTTTTATCAGCGGCTAAGTATCAGATAACATGAATGTTATCTTTAGAATCAATGCTCTATCGGAATTTCAGATTAAGGTGGAATGATAATATAATAATGTTGAAAACATAATCATTAAAAACCTGTAAAGGTAATGTTTCGTATCCGTATTTGACTTTCAGACGGCCTTTTTGGTTATGCAGTTATTCAAGCCATAATGTAATAGTCATAAAAAACGCACTTTCATCATGAAAGTGCGTTTTGCGTGTAAACCGTTTAGTTCTCTTCGTCGTTCAGTGCGTTGATGCTGTAACCGCCGTCAACGTACGTAATCTCGCCGGTGATGCCGGAAGCGAGGTCGGACAGCAGGAAGGCGGCTGTGTTACCGACTTCTTCAGTGGTAACGTTGCGACCCAATGGGTTGTGGGAAGCGACGTGGCCCAAGAGTTTGCTTAAATCGGCGATGCCGGAAGCGGCCAGGGTTTTGATCGGGCCTGCGGAGATGCCGTTGCAGCGGATGCCTTCTTTGCCCAGGCAGGCGGCAGTGAAGCGGATGCCGGCTTCGAGGCTGGCTTTGGCCATGCCCATAACGTTGTAGTTAGGAATGGCACGAACGGCGCCCAAGTAGCTCAGTGCAACGATTGCGGCGTTGCGGCCCTGCATCATCGGACGGGCGGCTTTTGCCAGCGCAGGCAGGCTGTATGCGGAGATTTCGTGAGCGGTGTTGAATGCTTCGCGGCTGATGCTGTCGAGGAAGTCGCCGCTCAAAGCTTCTTTAGGGGCGAAGCCGATGGAGTGAACCAAGCCGTCCAAGCCGTCCCAGTGTTTGCCCAAGTCAACGAAAACTTGGTTGATTTCGTCGTCGCTGGCAACGTCGCAGCGGAACACGAGTTCGGAGCCGAGTTCGGCCGCCATTTTACGGACGCGCTCTTCCAGTTTGTCGACAACATAAGTAAATGCCAATTCCGCGCCTTGTTCGCGGCAGGCTTTGGCGATGCCGTAAGCGATGGAACGCTCGGAGATCATGCCGGTAATCAGAATTTTTTTGCCTTGCAAAAAGCCCATTTTCTTATCCTTTAGCAGTGGTATTGCGGTTGCATTAAACGGCGCATTATAGCAAAAACCGCTGTTTCGGTATAGAAAAAAACGGATAACCCTTTGTCTTGCCTCAAATAGGGATAAGGTTTTCTGTCAAGGCCGTCTGAAACCTGACGGAACGTCGGCAAAACGTTATACTTGATGGTGTTAATGACTGATGTTTCAGGAGTAAACCATGCCCGAGCAAAACCGCATTCTTTGCCGAGAACTCAGCCTGTTGGCGTTCAACCGCCGTGTACTGGCTCAGGCGCAGGATACGAAAGTTCCTTTGTTGGAACGTTTGCGTTTCCTGTGCATCGTGTCTTCCAATTTGGACGAATTTTTTGAAGTGCGCATGGCGTGGTTGAAACGCGAAAACAAATTGCGCCCGCATCAGCCGCTCGACAACGGCAAAACCGCAGCCGAAACCATCGAAGCAGTGGCGAAAGAGGCGCAGGCCTTGATTCGCGAGCAGTACGATTTGTTTAACAAAGTATTGCAGCCTGCACTCAGCCGCGCCGGCATTCATTTCTATCGCCGCCACAAATGGACGGCTGCGCAGAAAAAATGGATCGAAAACTATTTCGACAACGAGCTGCTGCCCATTCTCACGCCCATCGGTCTTGATCCGTCACACCCGTTCCCGCGCCCGTTAAACAAATCGCTCAACTTTGCCGTCGAACTCGAAGGCACGGATGCGTTCGGCCGTCCGTCAGGAATGGCGATTGTACAGGCTCCGCGCATTTTGCCGCGTGTCGTCCCTATGCCGTCTGAAATTTGCGGCGGCGATGCAGGTTTTGTGTTCTTGTCTTCGATTTTGCACGCCCATGTCGGCAAACTCTTTCCCGGCATGAAGGTTAAAGACTGCCATCAGTTCCGCCTCACGCGCGACAGCGATTTGACGGTTGATGAAGAAGATTTGAAAAACCTGCGTGCCGCGATTCAAAACGAGTTGCACGACCGCGAATACGGCGACGGCGTGCGCTTGGAAGTGGCGGATACTTGTCCGGCGCATATTCACGACTTTCTGCTTGCCCAGTTTAAACTGACTTCTGCCGAGCTGTATCAGGTCAAAGGGCCGGTCAATTTGGTGCGCCTCAATGCCGTTCCCGATTTGGTGGACAGGCCGGATTTGAAGTTTCCGCCGCGCAATGCAGGCCGTCTGAAAGCCTTGCGCAAAAACGGCTCCGTGTTCAAACTGGTCAAACAGTCGCCGATTTTGCTGCACCACCCGTATCAGCCTTTCGATCCGGTTGTCCAAATGATACGCGAAGCCGCGGCCGATCCGGATGTATTGGCTGTCAAAATGACCATCTACCGCACCGGTAGCAATTCCGAGCTTGTGCGCGCATTGATGAAGGCTGCGCTGGCAGGTAAACAGGTTACTGTCGTGGTCGAACTGATGGCACGTTTTGACGAAGCCAACAACGTCAACTGGGCGAAGCAGCTGGAAGAGGCGGGTGCGCACGTCGTGTACGGCGTATTCGGCTACAAAGTCCATGCCAAAATGGCTTTGGTTATCCGTCGCGAAGACGGTGTGCTTAAGCGTTATGCCCACCTCGGTACCGGCAACTACCACCAAGGCACATCGCGCATCTACACCGACTTCGGCATTATCACCGCCGACGAACAAATCACTGCCGATGTGAACACTTTGTTTATGGAAATCACAGGCTTGGGCAAGCCGGGCCGTCTGAACAAGCTCTATCAAAGCCCGTTTACCCTGCACAAAATGGTCATCGACCGCATCAAGCAGGAAACCGAACACGCCAAAGCAGGCAAACCGGCGCGGATTACCGCCAAGATGAACTCCCTTATCGAGCCGAGTGTGATTGATGCGCTGTATCAGGCCAGCGCGGCAGGCGTGCAAATTGATCTGATTGTGCGCGGTATGTGTACTTTACGCCCGGGTGTAAAAGGCTTGTCCGAGAACATCCGCGTCCGCTCTATTATCGGCCGCCAACTCGAACACTCGCGCGTGTATTGTTTCCATAACAACGGCGCAGACGATACCTTTATCTCCAGCGCCGACTGGATGGGTCGCAATTTCTTCCGCCGCATTGAGGTTGCCACGCCGATTACCACGCCCGAACTCAAAGAACGTGTGATCCGCGAAGGTTTGGAAATGGCCTTGGAAGACAATACCCAAGCTTGGCTGATGCAGCCTGACGGTAGCTACGTCCGTATCCAGCCGCAAGACGGCGAGCCTGCATTTGGTTTGCAGGAAGGTTTGTGGAAAATATACGGACGTTGAGTTGAATAATGTCTCAGGCCGTCTGAAACGCAGGTTTCAGACGGCCTTTTTTGATTTTGCCGTTATAATTCCGTTTCCCAATCTTTCAGACGGCCTTTTCCTATGAAATCTTACCCCGATTCCTATCTCCATTTTGAAAACCTCGAATCTCCCGAAACGCAAGAGTTTGCCGCTGCGGCGCATATCGAAACGCGCGCCCGTTTTTTAGAAAACGACAAAGCGCGCGCATTGTCCGACGGCATTTTGGCGCAGTTGCAGGACACGCGGCAGATTCCGTTTTGTCAGGAACACCGCGCGCGGATGTACCATTTCCATCAGGACGCGGAATATCCTAAGGGCGTGTACCGCGTATGTACCGCAGCGACTTACCGTTCCGGCTATCCTGAGTGGAAAATCCTGTTTTCGGTGGCGGATTTTGACGAGCTGCTCGGCGACGATGTGTATTTGGGCGGCGTGTCGCACTTGGTGGAAAAGCCCAACCGCGCGTTGTTAACACTGAGCAAATCGGGCGGCGATACGGCGTACACGCTGGAAGTGGATTTGGAAGCAGGGGAGTTGGTAGAAGGCGGTTTTCACTTTCCGGCAGGCAAAAACCATGTGTCGTGGCGCGATGAAAACAGCGTGTGGGTGTGCCCGGCTTGGGACGAACGCCAGTTGACCGAATCGGGCTATCCGCGCGAAGTATGGCTGGTGGAGCGCGGCAAGAGTTTCGAGGAAAGCCTGCCGGTGTATCAAATTGCCGAAGACGGCATGATGGTGAACGCGTGGTGTTACCTTGATCCGCAAGGTTCGCCGATTGATTTGATTGAAGCGTCGGACGGTTTTTACACCAAAACCTATTTGCAGGTGTCGGCCGAAGGCGAGGCGAAACCGTTGAACCTGCCTAACGATTGCGACGTAGTCGGCTATCTGGCCGGACATCTTTTGCTGACGCTGCGCAAAGACTGGAACCGCGCGAACCAAAGCTATCCGAGCGGCGCATTGGTGGCAGTAAAATTGAACCGCGGCGAATTGGGCGCGGCGCAGCTTTTGTTTGCGCCCGATGAAACGCAGGCATTGGAAAGCGTGGAAACGACCAAGCGTTTTGTGGTGGCGAGCCTGCTGGAAAACGTACAGGGTCGTCTGAAAGCTTGGCGTTTTACTGATGGCAAATGGCAGGAAGCTGAACTACCGCGCCTGCCTTCGGGCGCGCTGGAAATGACCGACCAGCCTTGGGGCGGCGACGTGATTTACCTTGCCGCCAGCGATTTCACCACGCCGCTGACGCTGTTTGCGCTGGATTTGAACGTGATGGAACTGACCGTCATGCGCCGCCAGCCGCAGCAGTTTGTTTCAGACGGCATCGAAGTGCGGCAGTTCTGGGCGGTTTCGTCCGACGGCGAACGCATCCCTTATTTCCATGTCGGCAAAAACGCCGCGCCCGACACGCCGACGCTGGTCTATGCCTACGGCGGTTTCGGCGTGCCCGAGCTACCGCATTATCTGGGCAGCATCGGCAAATATTGGCTGGAAGAGGGCAATGCCTTCGTATTGGCGAACATCCGCGGCGGCGGCGAATTTGGTCCGCGTTGGCATCAGGCGGCGCAGGGAATCAGCAAACACAAAAGCGTTGATGATTTATTGGCAGTCGTGCGCGATTTGTCCGAACGCGGCATGAGTTCGCCCAAACACATCGGTTTGCAGGGTGGTAGCAACGGCGGCCTGATTACCGCCGCCGCCTTCGTGCTCGAGCCGCAAAGTATCGGCGCACTGGTGTGCGAAGTGCCGCTGACCGACATGATCCGTTATCCGCTGCTGTCCGCCGGTTCAAGCTGGACGGACGAATACGGCAATCCGCAAAAATACGAAGTCTGCAAACGCTGGCTGGGCGAATTGTCGCCGTATCACAATCTTTCAGACGGCATCGATTATCCGCCTGCGCTCATTACCACCAGCCTCAGCGACGACCGCGTCCATCCTGCCCACGCGCTCAAGTTCTACGCCAAACTGCGCGAAACCTCCGCGCAATCTTGGCTCTACTCGCCTGACGGCGGCGGCCATACCGGCAACGGCACCCAACGCGAATCCGCCGACGAACTCGCCTGCGTCTTGCTGTTTTTGAAAGAGTTTTTGGGGTAGAAGCAAGCAACAGGACTGACCGTTTTGTAAAGTTGAGAAACAAAATACTCTTGTTTCGGCAAGTGAAAAGAAGGCCGTCTGAAAAACGAATATTAAAGTTTTTCAGACGGCCTTCTTTTCTTTTAACTTTCAACATATCCCGATAAAATGGACACTTTGTAAGTAATCATTGATGGAAGACGCAATTATGG
>NZ_JAPWBA010000013.1:0-52973 GCF_041433195.1 Neisseria sp. 27098_8_139 | reverse complement strand
GAGCTGAAGATTTGGGTTTCTTCCAGCGAAGCGCCAACCGAAACCTTGCAGTTTAAAAGCGACAAGAGTGTGATTGCCATTCAGAAAGCCTTGGCAGAAGCTGTGTTGAAACCGTCAAAATAGAAAGGAAATATGATGAGCGAACAGCAAGAATTGTTTTGTTACAAACAGATGCCGGTGTGGACGGCGGACGAGATTCCCGAAGCCTTATTGTCCAAACACAATACCGCCGCCGGTACTTGGGGCTGCCTCAATGTCCTCCAAGGCCGTCTGAACTTCAATGAAGTGGACGAAGCGGGCAATATTACGGCTACGCACGAACTGACGCCTGAAAGCGATGATTGGATTATCCATCCGCAAGCATGGCACTTTATCGCGCCGCAAACGCAAGACACGGAAATCCAACTGTCGTTTTACTGTGAGGCGGCGGACTATTTCAATAAGAAATACGGCATGAGCGCGACACATTCGGCCGTCCGCGCCGCCGAAGGTATCGTGCCCGTCGGCAAGGTTTTGGATATGGGCTGCGGTCAGGGTCGAAACGCGCTGTATCTGGGTTTGAAAGGTTTTGACGTTACCGCTGTCGATAATAATCCGAACGCGGTTCAAAACGTGGAAGAGCTGGCGCGTATCGAAGAACTGAATGTCCGCGCGTTTGAATACGACCTCAACGCCGCCAATATTCAGGAAAACTTTGATTATATGGTGGCGACCGTGGTGTTTATGTTCCTGATGCCGCGTTACGTTCCTGACGTGATTGCCAACATGAAGGAACACACCAACCCCGGCGGCTACAACCTGATTGTTTCTGCGATGGATACGGAAGATTTCCCTTGCCCGATGCCGTTCCCGTTCAAGTTCGGCGAGGGCGAACTGCGCGAATACTATAAGGATTGGGAATTGGTGGAATACAAGGAAGAGCTGGGTTCGATGCACGCGAAAGACGAATTCGGCAATCCGATTCAGTTTAAATTCGTTACCATGCTGGCGAAGAAACCGGAATAAAGGTTTTGTCGTAAAAAAGGCCGTCTGAATTCAGTTTTCAGACGGCCTTTGTCGTCATCAATCCACAATCCTTTTGCCTAAAATTACCACGTCTGCCAACATGGTTTCCAAATCGCAGACTTGCGGCAGCCGCCCCCATTCTTCAAAACCGAAACGGTGAAACAGGTTCAGGCTCGGATAGTTGTGGCCGAACACAAGCGCGATGACGTTGTGGGTGTCTAAGGACGGCGCACGTTCGAGCATGTGCCGCAACAGGATTTTGCCCACGCCTGCGCCGCGCATATCGTGGCGGACATAAATGCTGACTTCCGCGCTGATGTGGTAGGCGTAGCGCGGATGATAGTCGCTGAAACTGCCCCATGCTAAGACTGTACCGTCGGCATCGTAAAGGGCGTAGATCGGGCGTTTGTCCGTGTGCGCGGCAAACCACATTTCACGCTCGGCAACCGTGGTCGGCGACAAATCGGCCGTGGATTGGCGCGTGGCCACGGTGCTGTTGTAAATATCGACGATGGCGGGCAAGTCTTGGCGCAGGGCAGGGCGGATGGTGTATTGCATTTCAGACGGCCTGTTATTGAATCAGTTTGGAAATAGTCTTAAAGGCCGGATGTTTGGCATCGCCGAGCAGTTGGAACAAAATACTTTCGACATTGGAAATGATAATGCCCTGACGGCTCATTTGCGCCAAACCATTGTCGCGGTTGGCTGTTGTGCGCGAGGCAGTGCATTCAAAAGGCAGGGATACGGCGTAACCTTGCGCCTTCAAATCCAAGGCCGTCTGAAGCATACAGATATGCGCTTCCGCACCCACCAAAATAACGTTTTTGATGTCGTTTTTGCGTAATATTTCCTGAATTTCAGGTAAAAACGCCGAAAATCGGGTTTTCTCAACAACAGGCGTGCCTTCAGGCAACAGCAACGATACGGCGGATACGGTATTGCCCAAACCTTTCGGATATTGTTCGGTTACGGCAAAGGGGATGTCCAAAGCCGTCAAACCTTGAATCAGCAGGCGGCAGTGTTCCACCATTTCGTCCGCGCCGGAAAGGGCGGGCAGCAGGCGTTCTTGAATATCGACAATCAGACAAAGCGTATTTTTGGGGTTCATGGCTTTTCCTTTCAGACGGCCTTTACAGCAAAATCGTTGAATCAGAATGCAATCATATAACAAGCCGCTGGAAAAGTATTGCAGCTTGCCCTGTTTTAAAGCCCGAAATTCTTTTAAAATACCGCCTGATTTGAATTGATAGAGACCGACAACATGAATTTATACCAAACCGTCGAACGTGAAGCCCAAGCAGCCTTTGCCGCTGCCGGTTTGTCCGACAGCCCCGTCGTATTGCAGGCGGCGAAAAATCCCGATTTCGGCGATTTCCAAATCAACGGCGTAATGGGTGCGGCGAAAAAAGCCAAACAAAATCCGCGCGAATTGGCGCAAAAGGTAGCCGAAGCATTGGCGGGCAACGCCGTGATTGAAAGCGCGGAAGTGGCCGGACCCGGCTTCATCAACCTGCGCCTGCGTCCTGATTTCCTCGCCCAAAACATTCAGACGGCCTTGAACGACGCGCATTTCGGCGTAGCAAAAACCGCCCAACCGCAAACCGTCGTTATCGACTATTCTTCGCCTAATCTGGCCAAAGAAATGCACGTCGGCCACCTGCGTTCCAGCATCATCGGCGACAGCATTTCGCGCGTGTTGGAATTTATGGGCAACACCGTTATCCGCCAAAACCACGTCGGCGACTGGGGTACGCAGTTCGGCATGTTGGTCGCTTATTTGGTTGAGCAGCAGAAAGACAATGCCGCATTTGAACTGGCGGATTTGGAGCAGTTTTACCGCGCCGCCAAAGTGCGCTTTGACGAAGACCCTGCCTTCGCCGACACCGCACGCGAATACGTTGTGAAACTGCAAGGCGGCGATGAAACCGTATTGGCGTTGTGGAAACAGTTTGTCGATATTTCACTCTCGCACGCTCAAGCCGTTTATGACACGTTGGGCTTGAAACTGCGCCCAGAAGATGTGGCCGGCGAATCTAAATACAACGATGATTTGCAGCCCGTGGTCGATGATTTGGTTCAAAAAGGTCTGGCGGTCGAAGACGACGGCGCGAAAGTCGTGTTCTTGGACGAGTTCAAAAACAAAGAGGGCGAGCCTGCCGCATTTATCGTACAAAAACAAGGTGGCGGCTTCCTTTATGCTTCCACCGATTTGGCGTGTTTGCGCTACCGCATAGGTCGTCTGAAAGCCGACCGCCTGCTGTACGTCGTCGACCACCGCCAAGCCTTGCACTTCGAACAACTTTTCACCACTTCCCGCAAAGCAGGCTATCTGCCGGAAGATGCAAAAGCCGAGTTTATCGGCTTCGGCACCATGATGGGCAAAGACGGCAAACCGTTCAAAACGCGCAGCGGCGACACTGTAAAACTGGTTGACCTGCTGACCGAAGCCGTCGAGCGCGCCACTGCTTTGGTGAAAGAAAAAAATCCCGAATTGGGCGCGGATGAAGCGGCGAAAATCGGCAAAACCGTCGGCATCGGCGCGGTCAAATACGCCGATTTGAGCAAAAACCGCACCAGCGATTATGTGTTCGACTGGGACGCCATGCTCTCGTTTGAAGGCAACACCGCCCCCTACCTGCAATACGCCTACACCCGCGTGCAAAGCGTGTTCCGCAAAGCAGGCGAATGGGACACAAATGAGCCAACCGTTTTGACCGAACCTTTGGAAAAACAACTGGCTGCCGAGCTGCTGAAATTTGAAGACGTACTGCAAAGCGTGGCGGACACGGCATATCCGCACTACCTCGCCGCCTACCTCTATCAAATCGCTACCTTGTTCAGCCGCTTCTACGAAGCCTGCCCAATCCTGAAATCAGAAGGTGCAACCCGCAACAGCCGCCTGCAACTGGCGAAGCTCACCGGCGACACGCTGAAACAAGGCTTGGATTTGCTGGGCATTGATGTGTTGGATGTGATGTAAATGAAAAGGCCGTCTGAAAACTGTTTTTCAGACGGCCTCCGTTTATCGGCTTCCTTCCTGCCAGCCTGCCGTCTTTTCAAACCTTTTATCGGAGTGAAAAACATGAAACGCCTGCCTGCCATCTTTGCCGCCTTGTTACTCTTTACCTCCTGCCGGGGAAATTCCGCCATGCCTGATAACCGACCCGCTTCCCAAGAACATCCGCCAACGGCTTCCGATGCCGTGCCGACCAATGAAGAATTGTCGGCCTATGCCGAAGAACACCTGGCCGCCTACCGTTATCACGATGCCGCCGCGTGGGCATATGAACTGAAACGGCGGGGCATCACCCTCCCGCCCCGCCTGCAACAAGTATTGGACGAAGAACGCTACGATCCTGATGCCCCCGTGTCCACCGGCAGTATCTACCACCTCCGGCCACAGCAAATCGACCTGCTGCGGGAGAAAGCGGAAAACGGCGACACGGCCGCCGCCAAGCGGCTTTGGCAATATTACAGCCTCTCTGCGGAACAAACGCCCGAGAATAAACGGCAGGCCGATTATTGGGATGCCAAAGCCGGCGGGAGCAGTCAGCCGAAGTAGGTTTGGCGGCAATGCGGGACAATGGCTGCGGAGGTGGATCGGCAGGGTAGTCGGACGGTATGGATGCGGTGTTTTGGCTTGAAACGGATTGCCGGCCGTCGTTTTCCATTACCGCTTCGTTTGAATCAAGAAAGGCCGTCTGAAAGTTTCAGACGGCCTTTTTTTATGCTTTGAAAAATATTGTGATGCCGTTGATTTTGAGCCTAAGCGGTTTTGAATTTGCTCAGGTAATGCGTTCAGACGGCCTTGTCTTTATTTCAAATTGCTTGCCAACAACCAAGCCTGCGCTTCGGTGGCATCGCTGAAATATTTGGGATGTTGGTTGGTCAAGAGGCTGGACAGGCGCGCGCCGAGTTTAATCCAAATGTCGTCAGTAATGACGGCAACGCGGCCGAAGTCGGTTTCGTGTTGGTTGAGGAATTTGATTTGCTCGACCGCCATATCGATGGTGAAGTCTTTCAGCATGGATAAGTCCAACAGGATGTCGGGTAGATGGACTTTTTGTTTTGCGGCCAACAAGGCTTCTTCCAATTGGCGGAAATCGTCCAAAGTGAACTCGTTGTACAGCGCTACGTTTAAGCCGTAAGATTGTTCGCGAATGGAAATCATGGTGTTCTCCTTGTTAAATTATTGCTTCATCAGGAATTTTTTGATTGAGGCCGGAGTAAAACTGCTGAACACGCCGCCTGCAACAATGATAACCATGCCGGCGACTTCCTGCCAAGTGATTTTATCGCCGAAAAGCAGTACGCCGGACAGGGCGGAGAAAACGACGGTCAGGTAGGAAAGCGAGGCAACGGTAAATTTCTTGCCAACCTTATAGGCGCGGGTCATGGCCAGTTGGGCAATCATGGCGGAGATGCCGATGCCGGCCAGATAGGGCAGGGAAGACGCGGTCAGCGGATGCCAGCCGGTAAAGCAGCTCCAAATGGCGGACATAATCAGGCCGGTAAGCGACAGATAAAACACCACGCGCCAGCCCGGTTCGCCCAAAAGCGAGAGTTCGCGCACTTGCAAATATGCCCAGCCTGACATGGCGCCGCCTGCCAAACTGACCAGTGCGGCAAATTCCTGTCCGCCTTGAAAAGATGGATTGAGCAACAGGATAACGCCGATAAAGCCCATAACCAGAATGGCTTGGGTATAAAGCGTAATTCGTTCTTTTAAAATGAAAAATGAAAAGATGGCAAGCCAGATGGAGGAGGTGTAGTTGAGCGTGACGCCTGTTGCCAGCGGCAGATGTATGACGGAATAAAGCGTGCACATCATGGCAAGCGTGCCGATGACGCTGCGGTTGAGATGGGTTTTCCAATGCGGCGTGGAAAATGTGTTGCCTTGCACTTTGGCCATGATGCCTAAGAACAGGGTGGAGACCAGCATGCGCCAAAAGACCAGCTCGCCGCTGGAAAAGCCGAAATGTGTAGAGGCGGCTTTGACGGAGAGGTTCATGACGGTAAAGCCGAGCGTGGCAATAACCACCCATGCCGAGCCGAGCGGATCTTTTCTGATGGTTTCCATTTGATGGGTATGTAAAGCGATTTTATTAATAAGAAAATATTATACAGGTCAATCAGGCCGTCTGAAAAATATCGTTGGGTTTCAGACGGCCTTTTTATTAGAAAATGAGAATTATTATTGAATAATAAAGTGGTTTTTTATAGAATGGAAGCCCTATTTTAAGAAAGGTTTGCCATGAAAGTATCTAATATTCCTGCTGTATTGCTGTCTGCTTTGTTTTCCATTGCCGTTTCTGCCGCGCCTTTGGGGGAGGTTTCCTCCGAAAACGGTAAAATTTTCAGCGGCGAAAATTACATGGTTGTTAAGAAAGACATGAAGAAAGGGGAGCAGATTAAACCGCACGATCATCCGGGTTTTAAAACGCTGATTTTTACCGTTGGAAAAGGAAGCTTTGACGTGACGTTGAATCAGACTGAAAAGCATACGGTCGGCGCAGGCTCGGTGTTGAGGTTTGGCGGCGATGCAGTGATTGAGGCAGTTGCAACCGAAGATGCGGATGTGGCAATTACTTTGATTAAGTAAACCGATAGATGATAAAAGGCCGTCTGAAAAATAATGTTTCAGACGGCCTTGTTTATTCATCCAACCGTTGCCATTAAGCGCAAATCAAATAGATGAAGCCGGAGCCGAAGATATCTGCCAAGGCGTGAATCAGGAAAAACGGCAGCAGGTTTTTGACTTTGTATTTGTAGAAGAAGTAGTACATCAAGCCGAAAACAACGCCGATAACGGTCGCCCAAAGCATGCCTTGGTAAGTATGGAAGGAGACGCGCACCAAGGTCGAATAGGCCAATGCCTGCCATTTGTATTTGTCTTCCACGCAGGTTGAAAGGCCGAGGAAACAGAATTCCTCATAAAAGCCGTTTAAAAGGCCGTAGAGGATGGCCATTGGAGCAAGGGCGGCAAATTTGTCGAAGATGGATAATGGTTTGATGTATTGGAAAATTTCAGTGGTGAAGTAATTGTAGCCGCCGCTTAACGAAGTCACCGCATCGGCGGTCAGACCCATCAGGATAAAAATTACAGGTGTCCAAAACAATACGCCTAAATTAAAGCGAATCGGCAACTGTTTGAAGTCGAAACGGCGGATAACGAGGTAAACCAGAGCAATAGCAAGCAGCGTCAGCTGCAGGCTCATGTTTTCCGAATAAGCCACGCCGGTTACCGCAGTATCGCGCACTTCTTCGGTAGCAGAGGCTGTCTCCACTTGCGGCATCAGGCTGGCGATATAAAGTTGGGTAGAACGGTAGGCAAATTGACCGAACAGGATGGCGGTCACAATCAGCATGTCAAACCAGCGCAGATGGAGCAAAGGCTCTTTAGGGCGGATGGCGGCGAGTATGCTCATATTCTCCTCTTTGTTCTAATAAATAGCGGTGCGCAATAGTTACATAAATATACAAAAATCGTCAACAATTATCACAATAAAACATGAATTAAAAAATCTGACCGTTTCAGACGGCCTGAAGCGCTTCTAAAAATGCCATATTTCCGAAGGGTTTATCTTCAAAAATATGGCATAATCACTTTATTGCAAAACAAGGAATCTTATCGTGAGTATTTCTCTGTCCCAATATCTGCTTTACCTGCAATATATGTTGGCAGGTGTTGCCATGACTGTAGTTTTCGGTGCCGTATATCTGCGGATTACCCCTGCCGAAGAATTGCGCCTGATTAAAAACGGCAACCTTGCCTGCGCCTTGGCGTTTGGCGGCGCGTTGGTCGGTTTCTGTCTGACGCTTGCCTCAAGCATTGCCCATAGTGTCAGCTTCATCGATTTTATCCTGTGGGGACTTGCCGCAGCAGTGATTCAGATTTTTGTCTATTTCGCTGCAACAATGATGATTAAAGGCGCTACCGCAGAACTTATCGGCAACAATGTCGCCGTCGGTGCGTTGTTTGGTGCAGTGTCCATCTCGATCGGTATTTTGAACGCTGCTTGCTTGACTTGAATACCCATACCTTGAATTTTGTATCCCGATTTATTTTATAAGGAGTTGAAATGTTCAACTTTATCAAGAAACAGTTTATCGACGTCATTCAATGGCCGAATCCTGACGACAGCCTGCTGATGTGGCGTTTTCCGATTGCCGATGAGGAGATCCAAAACGGTGCGAGCCTAACTGTGCGTGAGGCGCAGATGGCGATGTTTGTCGATGAAGGCGTGACCGCCGACGTGTTCGGTCCTGGGCGTTACACGCTCAATACGCAAACGTTGCCAGTGCTGACCAACTTGAAAAACTGGGACAAGCTTTTTGAATCCCCGTTTAAATCGGATGTTTACTTTTTCAATACCAAACAACAGCTCGCACGAAAATGGGGTACATCCCAACCTGTTACCGTACGTGATGCCGAGTTTGGCGCGGTGCAACTGCGTTCGTTCGGTATGTATTCTTACCGCATCAGCGATCCGGCAAAATTCTTCAAAGAAGTCAGCGGCGTGGCGGCGCAATACAGCGGTGTAGACTTGGAAAACCAGCTGCGCAATATTGCAGTCACCCAATTGGCGGCCGCGTTTGGTAGCTCCGGTATCCCATTCTTGGATATGGCGGCGAACCAAGTCTTGCTGTCGCAAAAAATCGGCGAATTGCTCGGCGCAGAATTTGCCAAGCTGGGTTTGGCGCTGGAAAACTTCACTGTTGAAAGCATTACCTTGCCCGCGTCTATTCAGGCTGCGTTGGATAAGAAGATTTCGATGGGCGTTATCGGCGATTTGGGACGTTACACCCAATATCAAACCGCCGAATCCATTCCGCTTGCGGCACAAAATGAAGGCGGACTTGCCGGAATCGGTGCAGGTTTGGGCGTGGGTGCCGGTATTGGTCAGGCGATGGCGGGTGCCATGTCTGGCATGATGCAGCCGAATACGCAACAGGCTCAGCAAAATGTTCAGCCGGCTGCCGAAGACCCGCAGGTAAAATTGGTGAAGCTCAAGTCTTTGCTGGATGGCGGTTTGATTTCGCAAGAAGATTTTGATAAAGCCAAGGCTGAAGTGTTGAAACAGTTGATTGGTTAAGCAATTGAAGGCCGTCTGAAAAATATCATTCAAAGAAGTGTTGAGCTGCTTCTGTGAAAAGGTTTCAGACGGCCTTTTGAATCATTTGATTGAGTCCGTTCGGCGATTTGGTTTGTTTCTAATCTGAAATCATTGATAAAACCAGTTGATATAAACGTTAAGGCCGTCTGAAACACTCCAACCCATTCTGAAAAAGCAAATCCATGTCTCAAACTCCTTTCTTCAAAACCGACTGCCCAAGCTGCGGCGCACCTGTCGAAGCGCATTCTGCTTCTGCCGTGACGCTGGTGTGCGGTTATTGCAACAGCATGCTGGTGCGGCAAGATAACGGCGTTGTCGACTCCGGCCGCGATTCCGCATTGCTGGAAGATTTTAGTCCGCTACAAATCGGAACCAGCGGCACATTTGTCGCGCAACGCTTTACCTTGGTCGGACGGCTTCAGGTGCAATACGACGATGGTGCGTGGAATGAATGGTATGCGCTATTTGACGACGGCAGGGCGGGTTGGCTTTCAGAGGCGGGCGATTTGTATGTGATGACCATGCCGGTCGAAATCGATAATCCGCCGAAATTTGAAGACACACGAGCCGGATTTAGCGAGCTGACTTTTCAAGATAGGCACTATATTGCCTCCGATGTCCGCAAAATCAGTTTGAAACGTGCCGCCGCGCAGGGCGAATTGCCGTTTGTTTTGAAAGAGGATACAGAAAATCGGGTTTCCGACTGGCGTTGCGAAAACCTTTTCATCACGCTCGATTACAACAATAAAACACCCGAAGCCTTCTTCGGGCGCATGGTAAACCTAGATGATTTGAAGCTGGAAAACACGCGCCACGAAGATGAAATTAAAGAAAGTGCAGGCCGTCTGAAAGGCAGTATTACTTCAGAAAACTGTCCTAACTGCGGCTCATCCATTCATTGGGTGAACGGTCTGACTTCCCATCTGAACTGTCAAAGTTGCGGCAGCGAATTGGCAGTCGGCAAAGATAAAGCGGAGCTTATTACCGCCAATAATCAGCGTTTGTCCCAAAATACGCTGTTTACTCTGCCTATTGGCTCGACAGGCCGTCTGAAAAATAAAGAGTTTCATGTTATCGGCGCAGTCCGATATTTAGAAACAGATGCGCAGGAAACATTTGATAACTTGTTCAAAGGTGCCAAACATACATTGGCACCAGAAGGGCAGTGGACAGAGTATCTGCTTTACAACCCAACTCAGGGTTTCTTATGGCTGGTTGAAGCTGATGAAGGTTGGAATATTTCTGAAACCTTGAACGATTGGCCGCGCCTCGATCGCAACCGTCAACCGCAAGGCTATGGCAAACTTTATGACTATGGAGGCAGGGTAGAAGTCGCTGCCGGCGCCTTCTATTGGCGTGTCCGAAGCGGTGATTTGAATTATTACAGCGATTATCGAGACGGACAAAGCCGTAAGCTTGGTTCCGAACTAAACAGTCATGAAATGGCATGGAGTAGAAGTACCCCCATTGCTTATCGGGAAATTGCAGATGCGTTTAATTTGACCAATAAAATATCATCTTACACCGTGAAAATGAGTGCAGATGATATCGATGAAAAATTACGACTTCTGATGATTGCTATTTTGGTTATCGTCAATATTCCGTCATTGTTTATGAATGGCTTCGATGCACTATTCGATATATTTCTTATCGGTTGGGGTGTCTATGCTCTTTTTATAGTTGGACGGAAGAGAGATGAAAATGGCGAACAGAGTATTTCCCGAGTGGGATATGTTATTTGTGCAATGGCTTTGATTGTTTTTGTTACGATGATGAATTATGCAGATTTGTCTGATTTGGATGATGACAGTAGCCGAGTTCATTCAGGAGGAAGCTATGGCGGTTATTCAAGCGGCTATTCCGGAGGCCATAAATGACCCACATGCCCGGTAACCATGGCCTATTAGACTTATACGGCTGCGATGAAGCCATCTTAAAAGATGAAGGCCGTCTGAAAACCGCTTTAGCAGCTGCCGCACAGGCCGCAGAAGCCACCATATTAACCGAACACTTCCATACCTTTGGCGGAGCAGGCGGCGTAACCGGCGTTTTGCTGCTCGCCGAGTCTCATATCAGTATCCACACTTGGCCTGAACACCACTTCGCCGCCATTGATGCATTTATTTGCGGCGGCATGAAATTGGAAAAAGTGAAGGAAATCTTGTGCAGGGAGTTGGCGGCTGAAAGGGCTGTTTGGACGGTTGCGCAACGTGGCGAAGGTATACTGGACGATATATAACCATCGGTTGAACAATAAAATCTGTTAGGCCGTCTGAAAGCATATTCAATCCGTTTTCAGACGGCCTTAAACCTTGTGCTGCTTAAACTGAAATATTGACACTATATGGAAAAAACGCCTTTTTTTAAAACCGATTGCCCAAGCTGTGGTGCGCCTGTGGAGGCGTATTGCGCTACTGCCGTGACGCTGGTGTGTGGCCATTGCCGCAGTATGCTGGTTGCTAGAAGCGGTAAGGGGAGGAGCGGATATTTTGTTGCCAATGCAGGGCGTGATTCTGCGTTGCTGGAAGATTTCAGTCCGTTACAGATTGGAACGAGAGGCGTTTTTGATGATCGGAAATTTACGCTGATTGGGCGATTGCAGGTGCATTATGATGTCGGCGCATGGAATGAATAGTATGTCTTGTTTGATGACGGGCAGACCGGCTGGCTTTCCGAGGTTGGCGATTTATATGCGATGACTTGTTTGCTGGCTCAGAAGAGGAGACGGGGGCCGAAAAATTTTAAGTCGGTGAAAGCCGGTTCCAGTTCGTTGATCTTTAATGGCCAAACCTTTATTGCGTCAGACGTCCGCACCATACATTACTGTAATACCGATGCGCAAGGCGAGTTGCCGTTCAATTTATCTGGGAATCAAGCGACAGGCGAGGTTTGCGACTGGCGACGGGGCAATTTGTTTTTGACCTTGGATTATTCGGCTTTTCCAATGGACTCCTACTTCGGACGCATAGTCAGTTTGGACAGTTTGAAGCTGGAAAATAAGCGCAGTGATGATGAAATCCGTGAAAGTGCAGGCCGTCTGAAAGGAGAGATTCTTTCTGAAAACTGCCCTCATTGCGGCGCTCCTGTTCATTGGTCAGGTGGTGTTACTTCTTTCCTTTTATGTCAGTCTTGCGGCAGTAGTTTGAACACGACAAAAGATACTGTTGCGTTGATGGAGGCAAATGCCCAAAGGAAAGAACAAGAAAACCTGTTCACACTTTCCATAGGTACGAAAGGCCGTCTGAACGATACAGAATATCTGATTATCGGGGCTGTAAGATTTGCTGAGATACCGTCCTATAACCAAAATCAGTCTGAATACTGGACGGAATATCTGCTTTATAACACGCAGCAAGGGTTTGCCTGGCTGATTGAGTCTGGAAAACGCTGGCGGTTGTCAGAAACCTTACACACATGGCCGGACTTTGATTCAAGTGGCAATCCTGCCGGTGAAATGTTGATTGATCATTACCGTGGGCAGGTCGAGGCAGCGGCTGGTGCGTTTTATTGGAAAGTCAAACAAGGCGATTTGCTTCATTATAAGGAATATAGCGGCAAGAAAAGTTATGGCCGGAATGTCATTCTGTGTTCTGAGCAGAGCAAGGATGAAATAGTCTGGAGTAAAAGCAGTCCTGTGTCTTACCGTCAAATGAGAAAGGCATTCGGCCTGTCTTTTGATACTAAGGAGATGCTCTCTTACTGGCTGAAGGGTGACAATAGAAATGTTGGGAGTAGAGATAATGTAGCCTGTATCATTGCTATGCTGATTCTTATCATCGTCAACCTTCCGGCCTGGCTGTCACCGCACCTACGTAGCCCAGTTGGTATAGCGGTCAGTCTGTGTGCGTTGGTATGGATATGAGTTTCTGACAGATATAAAAACGATCGTGATTACGAAGAAGAACGGGTAGGGACGATTATTTTCTTTGCTTTCATCATTTTTCTTACCGTCTTGTTCAACTATGTCCAAGCGGAAGATAGCGACTCATCGCATTCCGGCAGCTCCTATCATGGTTATTCGGCAGGGCATAAATAACGCGAGACCTGCTTAACCTCGTTGTACCGTTTTATTTTTTCAGACAACCTTTTTATAAAACATGCTAACCCGCCGTCAATTTCTCAGTTATACCGCCGCGCTTGGTGCTGCTTCTGCTTTCTCTTGGCAGACTTACAAATACCTCAACCGCAAACCGCCGGTTTCTATTAACCGTGTCGGCTTGCCGTTGGGGCATTTGTTGCGCGACGGAGAATTGTTACAAGCGCCGGCTCGTCGTTATGAATGCAATACCTTGATACTTGGTGGCGGTGCAGCTGGTTTGGGGGCGTTGTGGTATTTAGCGAAGCATAATCACCGCGATGTATTGTTGGCAGAAGGGTTTGAACGTAATGGCAACAATGCCGCCTATACGTCTTCAGACGGCCTGAAAGCGCCGAGCGGTGCGCATTATTTGGCTTTGCCGTCGAAAGAAAGCGTGTATGTGCGCGAGATGCTGGCGGATTTCGGTATTTTGCAGTCAGACGGCAGCTTTAGGGAAACCGATTTGGTCTATGCGCCCGAATCGCGCCTTTTGTATCAGGATAAATGGGTGGAACATTTATTGCCGAAAGAAGATGCGGACTCCAAACGGTTTTTTGATTTGATAGGCCGTCTGAAACAGGTTTACGGCAATGACGGTAAGAAAATTTTTGCCATTCCGATTGCGCTGTCATCGGCCGATGAGACATGGCGCAAACTCGATAATCTGACGTTCAAACAATGGCTTGAGCAGGAGGGCTACCACTCGCCCGAGCTTTTATGGTATCTCGATTATTGTTGCCGCGACGATTACGGGCAAGGTATTGGGCAAGTGTCTGCCTTTGCCGGATTGCATTATTTTGCCGCCCGCAACAGCGCGGAAACCGTCCTCACTTGGCCCGAAGGTTTGGCGCATCTTTCTGAAAGCTTGCGCCGTCATGCCGGTTTGCAGGAGGACTGGCAATGGCCGTCTGAAAGCAGTATCCGTTTGGAGAAGCCTGCTTCAATTAATGCTTCTGCCGTCAAAATCAAACCGCTTTCGGATGGCCGGATTGAAGTGTGGCTGCGTGATAATGCAAAAGGGGAAACCGTTGCCGTAACCGCGCAACACGTTATCTCCGCCATGCCGCTGATGGTTGCAGCCCGCGTTATTGAATTTCCCGAACGATTTGGTCTGGACATTCCCGAATACGCGCCATGGCTGGTTTCTAATTTTGAACTGCACAGTTTTCCGAAAGAAAAAAACAACAGCGAACTTGCGTGGGACAACGTGGTTTATGGCAGCCAAGGGCTGGGTTATGTTGTTGCGACCAACCAGTTTATTCGGGTTGCCCGTCCTGAACGCACGATTTTTACCGCCTACGCCGCGCTTAACCACGATACGCCACAAGTCGTCCGCCGCCAGCTGCTTGAAGCAAGCGACGAAGAGTTGCTCCAGCTTGCCGCCCAAGATCTGCTTACCGCTTACGGCGAAGGCTTTTGGCGGCACGTTTCCCGTGTTGACATTACCGTTCGCGGGCATGGCATGAGCGTGCCGAAACCCGGCTATTTAAGCGATGAGGCTTTATTAAAAATCAGAAACCGAAATTCTGGATTATTATTTGCACACAGTGACTTAAGCAGCTATTCGGTATTTGAAGAGGCTTTGTATTGGGGTGTGGAAGCGGCACGGAAAGTGTTGGGACAGGGATAATTTGAATTAGGAGGATACTGGGCTAAATATCTGTTTGTATTTAAATTTCAATTCTAAAAGGAAATTATATGAAATATTTGAGCTTTTCTCTGATTGTTGCCTTAGGGTTAGGGAGCGCGGCATTTGCCTCTGCTGAAAAAATGCTGCCTCTGAACGAAACAGGCTGCATTGACCAACCCTTACAGGTTAAACGTGGCCAAGTGTTTGGTTTTAATAGTTCGGCAGATGCCGGTTTAGTGCTTTCGTTCGCGCCTGTCAGTCCCAGTGTCGTTGTAAAAGACCCGAAAGGCAAACGGATTGCTTTGGAAGTAGGGGCTGATGGAGATGCACCTGAAAACCGCTTCAGCTTTGCCGAAATCAATCAAAAAGGACGTTACACCATCCGCTTCCCACGCGCGGGTAAGATTGAATCTTTGTGTGTTAATGCCGCTAGTTAGGATAAATATTAAGCCGAATAATGCTTAATTCGGTATGCTTGCAGTAAAAAAAGGCCGTCTGAATATGATTTCAGACGGCCTTTTTTAACCTTATAACCTTAATTAGGCTTTTGGTTTTAAAGCGGCAGCTTCGCGAGCCAGACGGGTGATGGTATCCCAGTCTTTGTTTTTGATGGCTTCTTTCGGAGTTAGCCATGAGCCGCCGACGCACAAGACATTAGGTAGTGCCAAGTACTCGGGTGCAGTTGCCAGGCTGATGCCGCCGGTCGGGCAGAAGCGAACATCAGCATAAGGGCCGTAGAGGGCTTTGAGCATGGCTTTGCCGCCAACGACTTCGGCAGGGAAGAGTTTGAGGGTATCGATGCCGTGTTCCAAAGCCAGTTGGACTTCGCCCGGAGTGGCAACGCCGGGAATCAGGGGGATGCCGCTGTTGTGGCTGGCTTTGGCGAGGGATTCGTGCAAACCCGGGCTGATGGCGAAAACCGCGCCTGCATCTTCGACGGCTTTGAGCTGTTCGGGATTGGTTACCGTACCCGCACCGACAATGGCGTTGGGCACTTCTTTGGCAATCAGGCGGATGGCGTCGAGGCCGACAGGGGTACGCAGGGTGATTTCGAGGGTAGGAATGCCGCCTTCGACAAGGGCATGGGATAAATCGACGGCAGTACTCAAGTCGTCAATCGCCATCACAGGCACAACTGCGCCGGCAGTCAGAATTTCACGAGGGGTCAGTTTAGACATTTTAGGTCTCCGTTGGGGACTGTATCGTAATAGGGTCGTTAACATGGTTTCAGACGGCCTGTTTGTTTTAAAAGGCCGTCTGAAAAGGGTTTAGGCAAATTCGCCGCCGAAGCTCATGGCACCGGTTTCTGCGCTGCTGGTCATGCTGCGGAAGTTGGCGAAGAGTTCGCGGCCGCAGCCTTGTTGGTTGGCGCTCAAGTCGATGCGCTCGACTTCGCGGGCGTTCCATTCGGCTTCGTTGATCAGGACGTTGAGTTCGCCGGTAACGGAGTCGAAGCGGATCAGGTCGCCGGTACGGATTTTGGCGATGTTGCCGCCCATCAAGGCTTCAGGTGTCATGTGGATGGAGGCCGGAACTTTACCGGACGCGCCGGACATGCGGCCGTCAGTCAGCAACGCCACTTTGAAGCCGCGGTCTTGCAGGATACCCAACGGCGGGGTCAGTTTGTGTAACTCGGGCATACCGTTGGCGCGCGGGCCTTGGTAGCGGACGACGCAGACGAAATCGCGTTCCAGCTCGCCGCGTTCAAATGCCGCCAACACTTCGCGTTGGTCGTTGAACACGATGGCGGGCGCTTCGATGATGCGGCAGCCTTCGCGTACGGCGGACACTTTAATCACGCCGCGTCCGATGTTGCCTTTCATCAGGCGCAAACCGCCGTCGGGGGAGAACGGGTTGTCGGCTTTGCGCAGGATGTCGTCGTTGCCGCTGGTTTCGGGGGCTTCGCGCCATTCAAGTTTGCCGTCGATGAGGAAAGGCTCTTTGGTGTAGTGGCGCATTCCGTGTCCGACGACGGTATCGACATCGTCGTGCAACAGGCCTGCGTCCAGCAATTCGCGGATAACGAAAGGCAGGCCGCCTGCCGCGGTAAAGTGGTTCACGTCGGCTTTGCCGTTGGGGTACACACGGATCAGCAATGGGATGATGGAAGAAATTTCGTCGAAGTCGTCCCAGTTCAAAATCACGCCTGCGGCACGCGCCATAGCAACGAGGTGCATGGTGTGGTTGGTCGAGCCGCCGGTTGCCATCAGGCCGATCAGGGCGTTGATGAAGGATTTTTCGGTCAACATTTCGCCCAAGGGTTTGATGGTGCCGTTTTTGATGCCGCGCGCGAGGTGTCCGGCTGCGTAGCGGGTCAGTGCTTCGCGCAGGTCGGTATAAGGGTGGACAAAGGCGGCTGCAGGCAGGTGCACGCCCATCATTTCCATCATCATTTGGTTGGAGTTGGCGGTACCGTAGAAAGTACAAGTACCCGGGCTGTGGTAAGAGCCCATTTCGCTTTCAAGCAAGGCATCGCGACCGACTTTACCTTCGGCAAAAAGCTGGCGGGTACGGGCTTTTTCTTTATTGCCTATGCCGCTGGACATCGGGCCTGCCGGAACGAAGATGCCCGGAATATGGCCGAAAGACAAAGCGCCGATCATCAGGCCCGGAACGATTTTGTCGCACACGCCCATAAACAGGCTGCCGTCGAACATTTGGTGCGACAGGCCGATGGCGGTACTCATGGCAATCACGTCACGGGAGAACAGTGACAATTCCATACCGGCATAGCCTTGGGTAATACCGTCGCACATGGCAGGCGTACCGCCGGCGACTTGGGCGGTCGCGCCGTTTTTCTGTGTTTCGTCTTTGATTTGATCAGGGAAGTCTTTAAACGGCTGGTGTGCGGAAACCATGTCGTTGTAGGCAGTAATGATGCCTAAGTTGGGAACGGTGTCCTGAAGCATTTCGATTTTGATGCTTTTGGGCATGGAGGCGTAGCCGTGCGCCAAATTGCTGCAGCCGAGCTGGTTGCGCTCTAAGCGTCCCATCTGTTTGGCACTACGGATTTTCGCCAGATATTTTTCGCGGGTCGGACGACTGCGTTCGATGATGCGCTCGGTGATTTCGGCGAGCTTGGGGTGGATAGGAGTGGGGGTCATGTGCTGTCTCCTGGCAAAACGATATGATAGGGATTTTGTTTGCGCGTTTCTGATTTTTGTATTGGGTGTTTTTCAGACGGCCTGGAGCTGTGGGAATAAATAATGAGTGCCGTCTGAAATGTTGAAGATTTCTCTTCGAAGTGTCTGCGTATTATAGTACAAATTCTGTAATTTTGTTACAGAATAATTCGCTAAGTGGAAGAAATTTGATTTAAATCGAGGTATAGTCAATTTGTAAAATGGCAGGCTGCAAAAGTCATCAAACTTTTATGTTAAATCAAACAATTTGTAAAAATGAGAATGGACAAAATCTGTAGCCATGTGTAGTATTACTACTCACTAGCCCGCTTGTTTGAAATTTTGGTGCGGGCGATTGGTTTTTTACTGCTTATTGCTTAAAGGCTTTTGATTTTAATTGATTTTTATGGATGACGACAGTCCAAGAGTTTTGAAGCAAGCTTCCTCAACGAGAGATGAAACGATGAGTACACAGACAAATTTTGATTTGGTGTTGTTTGGCGCGACCGGCGATTTGGCAATGCGTAAACTTTTGCCTTGCCTGTATCAGGCGCATGTAGCCGGTTTGCTTCATCCCGAAGGTCGTATTTTGGGTGTAAGCCGCAGCGAATTGGATACCGCCGGCTTTTTGTCTAAAGTGGAAACGAATTCTAAAATCCATGTCAAACAAAACTTCTCAGATGAAGCGTGGGCGTCGTTTATCCAACGTATCGAGTATTTAAAAGTCGATGTCACAGAGAAAGGCGATTTCATTGCCTTGGGCGACTTGGTAAAAGCACGCAAGAATACTGAAAATGTCGTGATCTACCTCTCAACTGCGCCGAAATTCTTTGCGCAAGCCTGTGAAAACCTTGCCGAAATCGGTTTGAATGCCGATAACGTGCGCGTGGTTTTGGAAAAACCGTTGGGTACGGACTTGGCCTCTTCCCAACAAATCAATACAGATGTAGCCCGTTATTTCAAAGAAGAACAAATCTACCGTATCGACCATTATCTGGGTAAAGAAAGTCTGCAAAACCTGTTGGCCTTGCGTTTTGCCAATGTGATGTTCGAGCCTTTGTGGAACAACAAATATATTGAAAGCGTACAGCTGACCATCGCCGAGCAGTTAGGCGTAGAAGAACGCGGCGAGTTTTACGACATTACCGGCGCGTTGCGCGATATGGTGCAAAACCACTTGATGCAAATGCTTTGTATGACTGCGATGGAAGCACCGGCGAGCTTGGATGCCGATGCCGTACGCGATGAAAAAGTGAAAGTCATCAAATCGCTGAAACCGCTGACTATCGAATCCGTTAACGAAAATGTTATTCGCGGCCAATATGTTGCAGCAAACGGCATGAACGGCTATCTGGAAGAAGTCGATGTACCGAAAGACAGTTTCACTGAAACCTATGTCGCCATCAAGGCCGAAATCGAAAACGAACGCTGGAAAGGCGTACCTTTCTACCTGCGTACCGGCAAACGCATGGCAGGCAAAGTGGCGGAAATCGTGTTGAACTTCCGTCCGCTGCAAAACCATATTTTTGACAACAGCCAACCTGCGCCGAATCGTTTGGTTATTGAACTACAACCGACCGAATCCATCCGCCTTTACACTCAAGTGAAAACCCCGGGTGCAGGCAACAAAGTCGAAGTTACGCCGATTGGTGTGGACTTGGGCACAGCCGTAGAGGGCCGCCGCGCCGAGGCTTATGAGCGTCTGCTGCTGGATGTGATTAACGGCAAACTCGCTTTGTTCAACCGTCGTGACGAACTCGAAGCCGCTTGGGAATATGTGATGCCGATTTTGGAAAACTGGGCGAACAATACAACGCCTCCACATGCTTACGAAGCCCATTCTTGGGGTCCTGAAGCTGCGCGCGCGTTGTTGGCCCGTGACGGCAACAAGTGGCACGAAGAGCAATAATATTTCTTTCAGACGGCCTTGTTTTCCAACAAAAGGCCGTCTGAAACCATGAAAGGACGAAACATGTTTGTTTGGCACGAACAAGAAAACGCTGCAACTGCCGCGCAAGCTCTCGCCGATGCCGTTGCCGCCGCATTACAAACCGCGTTGAATGAGAAAGGCCATGCGGTTTTGGCTGTTTCCGGCGGTCGTTCGCCGATTGCGTTTTTCGAGGCTTTGTCGCAAAAAGATTTAGATTGGCAAAATGTCGGCATTACTTTGGTGGACGAGCGTATTGTTCCGACCACGCATGCCGACAGCAATACAGGCTTGGTACGCGAATATCTGCTCAAAAATAATGCGGCCGTTGCCACATGGATTCCTGTTGTTGAAGACGGAAAGTCTGAAACTGAATTACAACCTGAAGTTGTCGTTGCTTACGCATTGAAATATTATAAGCAACCTGACGTGCTGGTGTTGGGCATGGGCGGAGACGGGCATACGGCGTCGTTGTTCCCTCAAGCGCCTCAATTACAGGCCGCAATCAATGAAGCTAATGATCCAACATTGATTCATACTACGCCGGTTACCGCACCGCATGAGCGTGTGAGCATGACTTTGGGTGCGATTGCCAAAACGCCGAATGTATTTTTGGCTATTCAAGGCGCAGAGAAAAAAGCGGTATTCGATAAGGCTGCTGCAAGGGCTGACACCGAATATCCGACCAGTCTGATTCTCAATCACCAAGGAATTAACTGCCATGTCTACTATGCACACTGAGGCTTATCCTCGTTTGGTCGCCGATATCGGCGGTACGAATGCCCGTTTTGCACTTGAAACTGCACCACAGGTCATTGAAAAAGCTGAAGTCTTGCCTTGCAAGGATTACGACACCATCGTCGATGCCGTCAAAATTTATTTGGAACGCGCAGGCAGCCCGAAAGTTTTGCACGCCGCCTTTGCGATTGCCAATCCGATTTTGGGCGACTGGGTGCAGATGACCAACCACCACTGGGCATTCTCCATCGAAACCACCCGTCAGGCTTTGGGTTTTGAAACGTTGATTCTGTTGAACGACTTTACCGCCCAAGCTTTGGCGGTAACACAAACCGATAAGAAAGACTTGATACAAATCGGCGGTCAAAAACCAATCGAATTTGCGCCTAAAGCCGTTATCGGTCCGGGTACTGGTTTGGGCGTCAGCGGGTTGGTGCACAGCGCTGCCGGCTGGGTGGCGTTGGCAGGCGAGGGCGGCCATGCCAGCTTCCCGCCGTTTGACGATATGGAAGTGTTGATTTGGCAATACGCTAAAAACAAATACGGTCATGTTTCTGCCGAGCGTTTTTTGAGCGGCGCAGGTTTGAGCCTGATTTACGAGGCATTGGCCAAACGCGACAACATCAAACAATGCCGTCTGAAACCCTCTGAAATCACCGATAAGGCATTGAGCGGAACATCACCGATTTGTCGTCAGACTTTGGATATTTTCTGCGCCATGCTGGGTACGGTTGCTTCCAATTTAGCTTTGACTTTGGGCGCGCGCGGCGGCGTGTATTTGTGCGGCGGGATTATCCCGCGCGTGTTGGATTACTTTAAAACGTCTCCATTCCGCAGCCGCTTTGAAAATAAAGGCCGCTTTGAAGCTTATCTTGCCGCCATTCCCGTGTATGTCGTATTGAGCGAATTTCCGGGCATCGTCGGCGCGGCGGTCGCATTAGACAATCATTTAAATAACGTTTAAACACACAAACGGCGGTGCAGGGCAGGGTACGAAAATGTACCTTGTCCTGAACGTCAAAGAATCAAAGGGTAGAGTATATGTTAAGCAAAATCAGCGAATCATTGTCCAATCTCTCCGGCGCAGAACGCAAAGTTGCCGAATCTGCGTTGGCCGAGCCGAAATGGTTCGTTCATGCCGCAGTGGCCGAAATCGCCGAGCGTGCCTCCGTTAGTCAGCCGACTGTAATCCGTTTCTGCCGTAGCTTGGGTTACAAAGGCTTGCCTGAGTTCAAACTCGCTTTGTCTGCCAGCATCGGTCATGAAGGTATGCCATACGTTCATGAAGAATTGAACGCCGATGACAACATGAGCAGCGTGGTCGAAAAAGTATTGGGCAATGCCGCAGCCTCCCTTTTGGGCGAGCGTCGCTTCCTGAAAGAATCCGAGCTGGAAAACGCGATTGCTATTCTGATGCACGCGCGACGCGTTGAGTTTTATGGTGTCGGCAACTCCGGCATCGTTGCCCAAGATGCGCAACACAAATTCTTCCGCTTCGGTATGTCCACCGTCGCCTATGTCGATACGCATACCCAGTTGATGGCGGCTTCCGTGTTGACCGAACAGGATGTGTTGGTGGCGATTTCCAATACCGGTTCATCTATCGAATTATTGGATGCGGCCAGTATCGCCAAAGAAAATGGCGCAGCCGTTATCGCGCTGACCCGCAATGATTCGCCGTTGGCCCAAATGGCCGACTGCGTATTGAGCATTGCCACTCAGGAAAATGCCGAGCTTTATACGCCTATGGTGTCCCGTCTTCTGCAGCTGGCCGTTATCGATATTCTTGCCATCGGCTTGGCCTTGCGTTTGGGCGACACTGCCAGCACGCAACTGCAAAAAAGTAAAAAAAGCATACATAACAAACACATCGAATACGATAAAGATTGATTCTTCACTGATATATTCAGACGGCCCCAACCCACATCAAGGCCGTCTGAAACCTCAAAAAACGGAAACCACCCCGTTCCCGTTTCAGACGACCTCACGGCCGTTTTCTCAACAAAACTGTCCACTATCCAGGAGAGCATCCGATGAAACACCTTCACGATTTACCAGCTTGGTCAAAATTATGGATACATTTTGACGAAACCAAAGAACAACACATGCGCGAAATGTTCGAGCAAGATCCCGAACGTGCCGAGCGCTACTGGCTGCAGGTTGGCGGCCTGACTTTGGATTATTCTAAAAACCGTATCAACGACGAAACCATGTCGCTTTTGTTCGAGTTGGCGCGTGAAGCAGGCGTGCCGGAACGGATGCAGCAAATGTTCCACGGCGAAAAAATCAATACGACAGAAAACCGCGCCGTACTCCACGTTGCCCTGCGCAACCGCACCAATGCCCCGATCGTCGTGGATGGCGAGGATGTCATGCCTAAGGTCAACCATGTCCTGCAACGCATGGGCGAGTTCGCACACGAAGTCCGCAGCGGCAGCTGGTTGGGCTACACCAATCAAGTCATTACTGATGTCGTCAACATCGGTATCGGCGGCTCCGACCTCGGCCCTCTGATGATGTGTACCGCGCTCAAGCCTTTCGGTCATCCGCGCCTGAATATGCACTTCGTCTCCAACGTGGATGGCTCCCAACTGCGCGATGTATTGTCTAAAGTCCACCCTGAAACCACCCTCTTCATCATTGCTTCCAAAACCTTCACCACCCAAGAAACCCTGACCAACGCCCTGACCGCGCGTAAATGGTTCTTGGATCATGCAGGCGATGAAAGCGCCGTGGCCAAACACTTCGTTGCCGTATCGACCAACCAAAAAGCCGTTGCCGAATTCGGTATCGATACCGCCAATATGTTTGAATTTTGGGACTGGGTCGGCGGACGATACAGCCTGTGGTCGGCCATCGGCCTGCCGATTATGTTGTACCTCGGCGAAGAAAACTTCATCGAAATGCTCAACGGCGCACACCTGATGGACCAACACTTCATCAATACGCCGCTGGAGCGCAACATGCCCGTCATCCTCGCCCTCATCGGCATCTGGTACATCAACTACTACGGCGGCGGCAGCCACGTTATCGCGCCTTACGACCAACATCTCCACCGCCTGCCCAAATTCATCCAGCAGCTCGACATGGAGAGTAACGGCAAACAAGTTACCCTTGACGGTAAACCGGTCGGTTACGAAACTTCCCCGATTATTTGGGGTGAAACCGGTATCAACGGCCAGCACGCGTTTTTCCAACTGCTGCACCAAGGTACGCACATCACGCCGATTGACCTGATTGCCTCCCTTGAAAAACGCAGCAACCTGCGCGGCCACCACGAAATCCTGCTGGCCAACGTTTTTGCCCAAGCTGAAGCTTTTATGCGCGGCAAAACGCCTGACGAAGTACGCGCCGAGCTTCAAGCACAAGGCATGGACGAAGCACGTATCGAAGAGCTGGTTCCGCACAAAACCTTCTCCGGCAACCGTCCGACCAACCTCATCCTCATGGACAAAATCAACCCGCGCAATATGGGCAGCCTGATTGCCATGTACGAACACAAAACTTTTGTTCAAGGCATTATTTGGGGCATCAATAGCTTTGACCAATGGGGCGTAGAGCTCGGCAAACAACTGGCCAAAACCATTCTTGCCGAATTGACCGGCGAGACCGAAGTGCAAAAACACGACAGCTCGACTACACGTCTGATTAATCTTTATTTGAACGCCAACAAATAAAGCGTTTATTTAAAACAAAAGGCCGTCTGAAACTTTCAGACGGCCTTTTGTTTTATTCCGGATCATCCGTAAACGCATTCGCCCGAAAGATCGGTACGAACGTCAACAGATAAAGCACGAACACGGCGGCGGTCAGAATCGCGGGGACGGTGATGAATAATATCGGATTCACGTTCATTAAAACAGCGCGCGAGACGGCTGCGGAAAAGAGGATGGGAACGGCGATGCGGCAGAGTTTAGGGTAGTCGAGTTTGGTAAAGCCGCTGTGCCACAGTCCGGCGGTGAGCCACACCATCATCACGCCGCCCATCATGCCGCCGAGGGTAATCAGGTGCAGGGGCGCGGAGGTGGGCAGGTTTTGCAGTTTCGCCGCGCCTGTCCACAGATAGCCTGCGGCGGCAAAAAGCTGGAGCAGGTAATAGGTGCGGACGTAGTGTTTGCGCAGGAGTTCATGATGGTGCAGTTCGCGCAGCTTGGCGAGCAGGATGAAACCGACGGCGAGCGCGGTAAAACCGGCGGTTTGCGCGGGCAGCCAAAGTTCGGCGGCGGCGTGCAGCAGCAGGAAGGTGATGGCGATGTTTTTATAGACGACGTTGGGGATGAATACGGGGTCTTTCAGACGGCATTCTTTGAGGGCTTCCGCGCCCAAAAGGACGCTGACGCGGACGGATACGAACATGACCGCCGCCATGTTCAGATGCACTTGCGCGCGCAGCAGGTTCAAATCGCCGCTGACGGCATAGGTCGTCTGAAAAACGGTGAACGCGGCAAGCAGCATCAGCAGGGCGAAGTTGTCGGTGTTGCGGTCGAGCCAAATCAGCCAAGCGCAGAATAGCAGCAACACCAGCCAATAGGCGGCGACGAAAAACGAAGCGGTTTGCGGCGCAAACGGCAGCAGGGCGGATGCGGCGAGCAACAACACTGCCAAGACGGTAGCAACGGGTTTCAGACGACCTTTATAACCCGTCCATTCGAGCATCGCAGCAGTCAGGAAACCGCCGTATGCCGCAGGCAGCATGAGTTCTAAGAAGATTTGGCGGTGCGAGACGATGGCGCCGGGGCTGATGAAAAACACCAACGCGCCGAGTATGGCAAGCACCGCCGCGCCGACGAAAAACGGCCGCATAGGGTGGGTGAAGAAGGTTTGCCATTTATCCATTAATGTTGAACTCTATTACAATGCAACTTACAGAAAGGAAAAGTTAAGATATTTTAGAATAAGTGTAACTTTGGTGAGTTTTTTATGTTACCATTTACGTTATTTACATAACGGAGAATATTGATGAAGTTTATTATTTATACTTTTGTTTTACTCGGCGTTACTGCTTGTGTCACACCTGTAAATATTACTCCTCAGCCAACAGGAGGAAGCAAGGCTGATGGTATAGTTACTTTAAGTTACGAATATACCATGTTTCAACAACCCATAATTGATGAAGCAAAAGCAACACAAACTGCGTTGCAAAGATGTCAGTCATGGGGTTATTCTTCTGCTGAAAAATTTAGTGGTGCAACAAGACAATGTCTACAATTTGACCCAACACTAGGCTGTGTTCACAATTTGGTATCTATAAACTATCAATGTCAGAGTAATTGAAGCCAATAAATCACATTTATATTATTAAATGAAGATAAAAATTTCTTGTCGTCCGAAAATCACATGATTCTTCGGACGCTTCTTTTCCCGTATCACTCATAATAATGAATCCCTTGAAACTCCCTTGGCACCACGGCTTCTTAAAAACCTAATCACTTTCGGACAACAGATTCGTACCTTTCGCCAAAGAGGCAAGCCTGCGGCTTGCTTACCCTCTCCCTAGCCCTCTCCCACGGGGAGAGGGGATTAGGCTGTCGAGCCCGAGCATTTTCAGGTTTACCTGCCATCCGATTCCCAATCCTGCGCTCTCTGATTTTCAGCAACCTGATTCCCTCTCCCCGTGGGAGAGGGTTAGGGAGAGGGCAACGAACCGCAAGGTTCGTCAGATACTCAAATGCCCGTATCATTCATATTATTGATATTATTGTTCGAATTGTATTATTTTCAATAATAATAAATAACCCTAAACCAATATAAATAACAGCCATTATCCAACGACTAAACTTCTCTACAATTTCACCAACACCTGAAATATTAGCCAATCTTTGTGCTGTATATACTAAAACAAAAATCAATATTAAAAATACAAGAAGAGTAACTAATAAGTCGACAAGATCTAAAGTCACAAAGTAAGGAACAAAAAGTCCAATATTATCTGCACCACAACTAGCAACTGTAACCAAAGCAACAATACCGACTAATTTTGACAACCCTTTTTCATCCAATTCTTTTTTAGCTCTTTTTTCGCCCTCACAATCGTCGTAAATAGCAACTTTAATACCTAAGTAAATCGGTATTAAACCTAATAAACCCAACACCCATTTTTCCGGAACATAATTCAAAACAAAAGCTAGAAATAAACTAACTAATATTAAAATTACAGAACCTAAATATTGTCCGATATAAATATCTCGATATTCTTTTCTAGTATTTGCTCTAGCAAAAAATATTAATAGTATTACCAACAAATCTACTGCTGTAGCAATATATAAAACAGCAGCAGTAATCACAGTCGAAAACATAAAGCACCTCATAATGAATCCCCTGCCCCCTTGGCACCACGGCTTTTTCAAAAACCGAATCGCGTTCGGATAACAGATTCGTATCTTTCGCTAAAGAGGCAAGCCTGCGGCTTGCTTACCCTCTCCCTAGCCATCTCCCACGGGGAGAGGGAATTGGGCTGCCGAGCCTGAACATTTTCAGGTTTACCTGACATCTAATTCCCAATTCTACGGCTCTCTGATTTTGAGAAACCTGATCCCCTTTCCCCGTGGGAGAGGGTTAGTGAGAGGGCAACGAACCGCAAGGTTTGTCAGAAATTTAAATTCCAATCACTCATAATAATGCATCCCCTGAAACTCTCTTGCCACCACGGCTTCTTCAAAAGCCGAATCGCGTTCGGACAGCGGCGTAGGCAGGGTAATCACGTTTTGCACGTTCATGCCCTTAGTGGAAAGCAGCATGATTTCATGGCTCAGGCGTGCGGCTTCGAAGCGGTCGTGCGTTACCAGCATACACGCCATGCCCTGCCGCTCGATTTTTTCCACCAACATGGCGACCAAAATATCGCGTAAATCGCGGTCCAAACCGACAAACGGTTCGTCCAGCAAGGCAAGGTCGCAGCCGCACAGCAGCAGGCGCAAAAACGCCACCCGTTTCGCCATGCCGCCGGACAACTCGGTCGGATATTTGTTCAAATCGCCCGCAGTCAGCCCGACTTTCGCCGCCAGCGCGACGATTTCGCCTTCATCGGGTTGGTCCATAAAAATCGCGATATTCTGCATCGCGGTCAGGTTTTCCGGCAGGCGGTTTTCCTGAAACAGAAAACCCGTTTTGCGGAAAGTATTGCGTATCGTGCCCGATTTCGGCGTTTCCAAGCCCGCAATCAGCCGCAAAACCGTCGTCTTGCCGCAGCCGCTCGGCCCGAACAAGGCTTTCACTTCGCCATGTTGCAGGTTCAAACTGAAATCGCGCACGATGGGGTCGCGGAGAATTTCAAAACGCACTTTTTCAAGACAGAGCATCATCTTCTCCACGGCATAAACAAAATTTCCAAAGGCTTGGTAATCAGGTATTCAAACAGCGACACAAACACGATGACCAACACCACATAAGCCATCACCGTCGAAGTCTCCAGCATCGCCCTCGCGTCCGCAATCCGCGCGCCCACGCCTTCGCTCGCGCCCAAGAGTTCCGCCATAATCACCACCTTCACCCCCATCGCCACCGCCACGCCAACGCTGGAAATCACATAACCCGTCAGATGCGGGATATACAGATAACGGATTTTTTTCAGACGGCCTAATTTATAAGCGTCAAACAATTCCTCATGCTGCTTGTTCACACTCGCCATCCCGACCGCCGCACTCGCAAACGTCAGCGGCGAAACCAACACAATGATGGTAAACAGCACGCTCGGATTGCCGAAACCGAACCAAAACAGAGCCATCACCACCCAAATAATCGGCGGCATCGCCAACAAAACCGTAATCACAGGCTTGAGCAACGCCATCGCCGTCTTAAAACTGCCCGCCACCAGCCCCGCCGCCAATCCCGCCACCAGCGCAACCGAAATGCCTACCACCGACCGCCACAGCGAAATCCCGATTTCGTTTTCCTGAAAATGTTGCAATAAATCCAAAGACTTTTGAAACACCTCCACCGGCGCAGGCAGCATAAACTCACCGAACACGGCACTGCCCCACGCCCACAACGCCACCACCACCATCGCCACGCCCAGACCGGCAAAGCCGCTCCAAAGGTAGTCGATGATGTAAAACACCGCAGGCTGCGGTTTGCGGATTTTGTCGGTTTTAATCATGGTTTGAGTGTTGGTTGGTGGGGATGGTTTGATTATAGGTTGGAGCAAAGCTTAACCTTCAGATATTCAATGATCCTGTTGTGCTTAGTTACCTAACCTATATGATTGCTATTTTAAAATGTTTCAGTAAAAAATGCTTGCTTAAATTTGTTTGGAATAGGTACAATGAATCGTTTTAATGCCTAATTATTTTTTTATATGCGGAGTTATTTGTTAGTAATCAACTTTAGGCAAATTAAACAATGAGTTATATTCAATCTTACAGTTTATTAATTTTAAATAGGTATTATTTATGGAAAAAAGTTTTTCTTTAAATTTTCTGCAAGCTAATCCGAGCATTGATATGGACCAAGAATGGAAGTGGCAGCCTGAAAATGGTTTAAATGGCACTGAAATTAAAACAGCTACGTTCAGCGGTAAGAATCAAGCTGACGATTGGACTGGTGAGTAAGTAATAAATAGGCTATTTAATTTTTTAAATAGCCTATTTTTATAAAAGGATAAAATAATGAAATTACTCATTGGTAGTGCAGATGACCCGCATTTAACTTCTATTTATCAACATTTAGAACAGGCTGGACAGTCAGTTAGTATTTTAGATACTAGTCGTGAAGCCTTGCTAAATACGCAATTTTCTTATCTTTCCGCACCTCATCAACTGATGATTACACAGCAAAATCAAGTCATTCAAGCAAACGATATTTCTGCTGTATTTTGTCTATTGCCATTGTATGCACGTAAAGGTTTTGTTAGTTCTAATGAAAAAGATTTTTGGCATTTTACTTGGCGTGAGGCTTTACATGGCTTTTATGCGTATTTAGCGGAAAAATCATTTTTTATCAATCGGAAAATTTTTACTGCGTTAGCAGCGCAAAATAAAATTCACTTTTTTCAGGCTGCAAAAAATGCAGGGATATGTGCACCTGCTACGTTAATTGGTAATAATAAACAGGATATCCAAACATTTTTCAATAAATATCCGCAAGTAGTTATTAAAACGATGCACCAAATCTATTTGGAATATCAAAATGAGCAAACGATGATGCTTGTGAAAAAAGTTAATCAAGCAGATTTTGCTCAATTTGAAACGCAAAATGAATGTCCTGTGTTTTTGCAGCAAGCAATTGATAAAGTTTTTGATGTCAGAGCGATTGTGGTTGGAAAACAAATATTCGGTTGCAAAATTGATGCCAGTCAATCTCCTGTTGGTAATTTGGATTGGCGTGCGTATGATTTGCCAAATACAATTCATAAAATCTTTGATATTCCGGTTGATATTCAGAATAAGTTATTGAAAGTGCTAGAATACTTTGAATTGGACTATGCTTGCTTAGATTTGTGTGTGGATAAAAATGGGGAGTTTTGGTTATTGGATGTGAATCCATTTGGACGGTATAAATGGATTGAATTAGCAGTTGGATTGGAAATTAGCCAAGCGATTGCAGAATTATTGTTGAAAATGAGGCGTTAAATATTTTTTTAGCAAGCGTAGGTTGGGTTTAACAACTCACGTTTATCAACCCACCGTCATTCCCGCACAGGCGGGAATAACGGCTTTTTGTGTGCTGTTCTGACTATTATCTGATAGGTTGTCTGAAAAGGGTATATTGGATTCCCCAATACAACCTACCCTTTTTCAAACGACCTCTTTCCCTTTTAAGCCAAGAAGAACCCGTTATCCGGCAGCTTGCCGCCCAAGAGTTTCGGGTTGAACTGCATCAGGATTTCGTAAAACTTCAAAATCTCGTTCTTTACTTCACTGCCTTTGGTTACCGTCAGCCGCGCGCCGTCTAAGCCCATGACTAGGGCGGGTTCGGGGGCGGGGAGGTAGTTTTTTCCGATTTTCGCCGCGCTTTGGCGGTTGGCGAGTATCCAGTTGAGCGCGTTTTTCAAATCCTGATGGAAGATGTCGAACTGTGCCTTATGCGCGTGGAAATATTCTTCGTTGGCGATGATGCCCGCCATCGGAATCAGCGGTTTGGTGTCAAAAGCCTGTCCCCATGCTTTCACCAAATCAAAACCGCGCACGACGTTTACGCCCATGGTTTTGCCTTTAAGTAGGCTGGCGGTCGCCATCGGTTCGGGCAGGATGGCGGCGTGGTAGTCCTTGCTTAAAAACAGTCCGACTGCTTCGGGCGGCGTGGCGGTGTAAGTAATGCCGACTTTGTGCGCGTCGATTTTCAGTTTTTTCAGCAAGGCTTGCAGCACGATGTCGGGCATGTCGTTTTTAAACGGCACAAGGATTTTTTTGCCGACCAAATCCTGCGGCGAGGTAATCGCGCTGCCTTTGCACATCAGCTGCGTGATGCCGTTGGTCAAAATATTGACCATGCCGACTTTCTGCCCTTGGTTGCGCAGGTTCACGCCGACATTGCTCGGACTCATCATGACTTTAAATTGTCCGCTCGCCACGCCCGCGCGCAGTTGGTCGGGCGAACGCCAGATTTTCAGCGACACGTCCGCCTGCTTTGCCAGCTTGCCCTGCAACGCCGCTACGGCAATGGTTACGCTGGGCATTGCCGGTGCGCCGTACACGGTAAATTGTTCTTTACCGGCAGCCAACAATGAAGGCGAAACGCCTGCGGCTGCCAGCGCGGCGGTCATTTTTAAGAAATCGCGTCTTTTCATATCCATTTTTTATCTCCTAAATTCTTAATAAGCCAATGCAGGCATTCTTTCAGACGGCCTGATTTTAAAACGCCGCGTGCAAACTCAACCAATATGTCCTACCCGGTGCATATACCACACTGGGCGACAGGGCGAGGACGTGGTCGCCGCTGATGTGTTCGGCGTATTTTTTGTTGAACACGTTGTTCACGCCTAAACGCAAGCCGTATTTGTCTTTGATGTTTACGCCTGCGTACACGTCGGCAACGGTAAAGCCTTTGGCGGCTTCGCGTTTGTCTATACCCAGACCACTTGCCGCGTCAAAATCGCCGCGCGTTTGTTTGGCGACAAAGCGTGCTGCCGCGCCGATGTTGTAGCTGCCGTGGGCAAAGTAGTTTTTGTAGTCGGCTTGGACGGCTGCTTCAAACGGACGGATTTGATAGAGCGGCCTGCCGTCGGTTTCGTTGTGTCCGTAGTTGTAGGTGGCTTTGATGCCTGCCGCCCAATGCGGATTGAAGTTGTAACGCGCGTAGGCCTGCGCGGTAATCAGGCGTGCATCCACGTTGCGTGTGATGATGCCGCCGCCTTTGGAAGCCGTGCCGCTTTGTCCGTGTGCGCGGTCAAAAATAATCAGGTCTTTGACTTTGTCCGCCACAAGTGTGCCGCCTACGTTCCAGCCTGCGCCTGCCAACGAGTTCATGTAGCCGTTGTAGTAGTCGTTGCGGCTGTCGGCGGTGAGCTTGATGCGATTGTGTTTTTCGGTTTTCAGCAGGGGATTGCCTGCGATGGCGGCGGCTGGGTTTTGGTTCATCAGCGCGCCGTTCATGCGGTTTTGCACGATGGCGGCAAGCGAGTTGAAGCGTTCGGTGTTGTCGCCGATTCGTTCTAAGTGAGCAAGGGAGACGCTGTATTTTTGCGTTTCAGACGGCGTGAAATCGTATTTGAGTTCGCCTGAGAAGGCATGACGGCGCACTTTGCCGTTGAAGTCGCAGCCGTAATGGGTTTTCCAGATTTGTTGCGCCGATGCGAAGGCGAGATTGCGGTTCATCGGATGGGCGGGCTGTGCCGTATTTTTGCGAACATCCGCTTCATTGAGTTCGTAGCTCAAACCCAAGCCCAGTTTGTGTCGGTCGTCAAACTTGTAAGACAGGGTATCGGCAATGCGCCAGCGGTCGATGTGCACATCGGCGAAACGGTAGCCGTTGAGGAAGTCGCGCATGGGAGTGTGGGCGTTGCGCTCGCCGTTTTGGCTGTCGTTGCGATAGCTGACGGCGGCCGTGTTGTGGAACTTGCCGAAGTCCGCGTCGTGTTTGAGCGAGGAATCATACACTTTGCGGTCAAGTTCTACAAACACTTGCTGCGGTGTGTTGTTTTGGCGCAGGGAGTAATTGTCGGCGCGGCGTTTGAGTTTGATGACGCCTGCTTCCGCGCTGACCGTATTGCTCAAATCGGCATTGCCCCAACGCGCGTTGAGTTTGGCGATATGGCGTTCGGTATCCAATGCATCGTTGACGAACTGCGGCTGGCGGTCGTTGTTGATGTCGTCGTGTAGGTAGGTGAGACGGTATTCCTGATTTTCAGACGGCACAAAACCGAGTACCAAAGCTTGATTAAAACGGCTGTATTTCCAATCGGTCTGATTACCGTCGCCGTCTTTATAGCCGTTGGCCTTGGTGTGATTGAGGTTGGCCACGCCGTACACCTTTGCCCCGCGCGCTTGTGCGGTAACGGAATTGTAAAAGCTTTTGCCGTAAAAGCCGCTGTTTGCTTTCAGCGGACGGAAGGCTTGGTCTATGTTTTCGGTAACAAAGTAATGATCGCTGCGGTCAGTGCGGTCGAACTGGTTTTCAGGGAAATAGCCTTGTGCGGCGGTCGGGGCAATCGGTTTGGGAGGGGAGAAGGTTTTGACAGGCTGGATTTCATCAGGGTCTGCCAAGGTTTCGGCAAAGCCGTTTGCAGCGGCAAAACTACTCATTAACAAGCAAATCAAATGGTTTTGTTTCATTATTTATATCCTGATAATCATTTTTATTTATTATGCTCTTAGAGAGAAGCAAAGTAAAGAAACGATAAAGTGTCTGAGGCCGACAAAACTTTATTGTCGGTAAGGAAGCTTTAGCTTTGAACATAAGCCGATACGGGCTAAAAACTTTTAGAAGAGGGGAGTGTTGGCGAGGTTTGTATTTGAGTTTCATCTTGCGTTTGTGTTTTCCGTTTATAAAGCAGATAGGCCGTCTGAAAAAACTCTCTCTTTTCAGACGGCCTATTGCTGGTTATAATAATTTTACGAATCATTATTATTTCTATTTAAATATAGGAGAAACGCATGAGTACCCGTACCGAACACGACACCATGGGCAATGTCGAAGTCCCGTCCGAAGCCTATTGGGGCGCGCAGACCCAGCGCAGCCGCAACAATTTCAAAATCGGCGGCGAAACCCTGCCGCAGCCGCTGATTTATGCTTTGGCGCTGGTGAAAAAAGCCGCAGCCGCCACCAATGTTTCCCTCGGCAGGATTAAGCCTGAGCAGGCGGATTTGATTACGCAGGCGGCGGACGACGTGTTGAACGGCAAGCTCGACGGGCAGTTTCCTTTAGTGGTTTGGCAGACCGGCTCCGGCACGCAGTCCAATATGAACATGAACGAAGTGCTGGCGAACCGCGCCAACGAAATCGCCGGTACGGGTTTGGCGGCGTACCAGCCCGTCCATCCCAACGACCATGTGAACCACGCGCAATCGACCAACGACGCGTTCCCGACCGCCATCCACGTCGCCGCCGCGATTGAAATCAACCGCCACCTCATTCCGGCGGTAAAAGCCCTGCGCGACACGTTGGACAAAAAAGCCAAAGCATTCGCCCCCATCGTCAAAATCGGCCGCACCCATTTGCAGGACGCGACGCCGCTGACTTTGGGACAAGAGTTTTCCGGCTACGTTTCCCAGCTCGACCACGGCTTAGGCCGTCTGAACGACGCGCTCAAAGGTTTGTACGAACTCGCTTTGGGCGGCACGGCGGTCGGCACAGGCTTGAACAGCCATCCCGAATACGCCGAAAAAGCCGCCGCCAAACTCGCTGAATTGTCCGGTCTGCCGTTTGTCAGTGCGCCGAACAAATTTGAAGCCTTGGGCGGACGCGATGCCGCCGTTGCCGCTTCGGGCGCACTGAAAACGCTGGCGGCAAGCCTGAACAAAATCGCCAACGACATCCGCTGGTTGGCGAGCGGTCCGCGCTGCGGTTTGGGCGAAATCAAAATCCCCGAAAACGAGCCGGGTTCGTCCATCATGCCGGGCAAAGTCAACCCAACCCAATGCGAAGCAATGACCATGGTGTGCTGCCAAGTGTTCGGCAACGACGTCGCCATCGGCATGGCGGGCGCGTCGGGCAATTTCGAGCTGAACGTCTATATGCCCGTTATCGCCTACAACCTCTTGCAATCCATCCGCCTCTTGGGCGACGCGTGCAACAGCTTCAACGAACATTGCGCCGTCGGCATCGAACCCGTGCCGGAAAAAATCGACTATTTCCTGCACCATTCCCTGATGCTCGTTACCGCGCTGAACCGCAAAATCGGCTACGAAAACGCCGCCAAAGTCGCCAAAACCGCCTATAAAAACGACAAATCGCTGCGCGAAACCGCCGTCGAACTGGGCTTACTGACAGGCGAAGAGTTTGACGAACTGGTCGTTCCTGCCGATATGGTTCATCCGCGTTAAGCTTTGATAATGAAACATGCCGTCTGAAAATGTTTTCAGACGGCATGTTTTTATGCTGCGGTTGTCTTTTTTTCAAATAGGGCAAAAATCATTGACAGTAAATTGAAGAGCAGTAGGAAAGTTACTGACCTTAGAAATGTACGCCAGGCATAATGCCACGCCTCCGTTCTGTCTGCTTGGGGTAGGAGCGATGCAGTATAGCGGTTGTGTAGGGTTTTTGCGGTGTCATTGTTTTCCAAATAGTCCAACGAAAGTACCAATAATTTGCCCGTGTCTTTGTGTTGTAAGAATTTGGCATGCTCAACCCAGATGCCTGGCTTGGCTTGTTCGCATAAAGATTCAATGCCGACACAAGAGGCCAAGCTGTTTTGGTTGTTTTGCAAAATCGACAGCTCGTTTTTTTCAGCCTGCATGGCTATGGGGGAGGTTTGATGAAGGTATACGCTTATGCCGTTGCTCTCTATTGCTTGAAAATCATGGAGCTGGCTGAATCCACCATTTTCCCAGGCGACAAATACGGCATAGCATCCGCTGAATAGGCAGATCATAGCCAATTTAAAGACAAAGTTTTTCATCCTTGCTCCTTTTGTTTGAAGATGGCGGCAAAGTCAGGGGGCGTGTTTTCTCGTTTGAAGATAAGTTTAGGTTTTATCTGTTTTTATTGTGAGGTTGAGTGTAACATGGGTAATCAAAAGGCCGTCTGAAAATTTTCAGACGGCCTTTTATTATGTGTTTAGATAGGTTTAAGCCAACAATTCACGCCAGCGTTTGACTTGGAAACGGACTTGTTCAGGCGCGGTGCCGCCCAAGTGGTTGCGCGCGTTTAAGCTGCCTTCGGGTGTCAGCACGCTGTAAACATCTTCGGCAATCAAACCGCTGAAACCTTGCAGGACTTCAAGCGGCAATTCGCTCAAATCAACGCCAGCTTCATCGGCATGGCGCACAGCTTGGGCAACAACTTCGTGGCTGTCGCGGAAAGGCATGCCTTTTTTCACCAAGTAATCCGCCAAGTCGGTAGCCGTTGCAAAACCCTGCATCACGGCGGCGCGCATATTGTCGGGTTTGACGGTCACGCCGCGCATCATATCGGCGTAAATGCGCAGGGTGTCGATAAGTGTGTCGGCAGTGTCAAACAAAGGCTCTTTGTCTTCCTGATTGTCTTTGTTGTATGCCAAAGGCTGCGATTTCATCAGGGTAACCAGGCCGATCAGGTGGCCAATTACGCGACCGGATTTACCGCGCACCAGTTCAGGTACGTCGGGGTTTTTCTTTTGCGGCATGATGGATGAGCCGGTGCAGAAACGGTCGGCAATATCGATAAAGCCGAAATGCGGGCTCATCCACAAAATCAATTCTTCGGAAAGACGGCTCAGGTGAACCATAATCAGAGAAGCGGCAGCCGTGAACTCAATGGCAAAATCGCGGTCGGATACGGCATCGAGCGAGTTTTGGCAGATTTGTTCGAAGCCCAACAGCTCGGCGGTGATTTCGCGTTGAATCGGGTAGGTGGTACCGGCAAGGGCGGCGGCGCCGAGCGGCATACGGTTGACGCGTTTGTGGCAGTCGGCCATGCGCTCGAAATCGCGTCCGAGCATTTCGACATAGGCGAGCATGTGATGCCCGAAGCTGACCGGCTGGGCAACTTGCAGATGGGTAAAGCCGGGCATGACGGTTTCGGCGTTTTGTTCCGCCAAATCAACCAAGGCCGTCTGAAGGTTTTGAATCAGGCTTTGGATAACGGTAATTTGATCGCGCAGCCACAGGCGGATGTCGGTGGCGACTTGGTCGTTGCGGCTGCGGCCGGTGTGCAGGCGTTTGCCGGCATCGCCGATTTTGTCGGTAAGGCGGCGTTCGATATTCATGTGGACATCTTCCAAATCCAGTGACCAGGAAATCGTTCCTTCTTTGATTTCTGCTATAATCTCGGCCATGCCCTGACGGATGGCGGAGAGGTCGTCTTCGCTCAAAACACCCGACTGTGTCAGCATTTGCGCGTGTGCCAGCGAGCCTTGGATGTCCCATTCGGCCAGTCGTTTGTCAAAATCAATCGAGCCGGTATATTTTTTGACCAGCTCGGAAACAGGTTCGTTAAAACGGCCTGACCAGGTTTTGTCCTTGCTCATATCAGCATCCTTAAAATATAAATAAAAAAACAGGGTCTACGTCTTCAATATAGCAGACCCGTCTATACATTATGAAAGAAAACGGTTGAAATCATGTCTATTATACGTCAAATAAACCAGAATTTCGCAGTGCCGGATTTGCGCAATTCCGCAACTTTGGTGCGCCTGCTCATTATTTTGTTAATCAGTTTGTTTATCTTTCCGTTGATGACAGTATCGGGGGTGCCTTATCCGGAACAGATTTTCCAACATTTTTCATGGGCTTGCCCCGTCATCCTTTTAATTTTACTTAAGGTCTATTTCTTACAGGCATTTGCGCCGTCCCTGCTTCGCTCGCAGTACAGCGTTGTGGTTTCCTACGTCTCCAACCTGCTGATTTTCTTGTTTGTCGATTTAGTAATTTTGAAGACAGATATTTGGTCGTTGATTCAGCACTTCTTCTTGCTGACCTTTTTTTGTTTCAGTTTCATGTACATCGAAGCGGCCCGCCGCAACAGCCTTGCGCCTTCTATTTCCGAAGCCAGATTGAGTGCGTTGACGGCGCGTATCCGTCCGCATTTCTTGTTTAACAGCCTGAATGCCGCCATCAGCTTAATCCGTCTGCGTCCGTATGATGCGGAAACTTTGCTGGAGAATCTAGCCAACCTGTTCCGCGCACAACTGCGCGACGGTAGTCAAAACAGCACCTTGGGGCAGGAAATCGAGTGGGCGCAGGAATATATTGCCATCGAGCAAATCCGCATGGGACATATGCGTGTACAGGTTATGTGGCAGCACCATGCACCCGACGATGCGGAAACGCCGCATCTGCTGCTGCAACCGCTTTTGGAAAACGCTGTATTCCATGGTGTCGAATCCAGCCACCGCCCAGGGATAATTACAGTATTAACAAAATTGGAAAAATCATCTATTTTCATCAGTATCGAAAATCCGTGTGGAAAAGAACCTAATGAAAATACCAAGCCGCATAAAGGTAATTCTATGGCTCTGCGCAATCTGAAAGAGCGCTTGACTTTGATGTATGACACCGACGCGAAAATCAGAAACATCCAATCAGACGGCCTGTTCCGCGTTGAAATCATATTGCCGTACCGTAAAAAATCAGCCGAAGTTTCCCGTCTGTTTGGCTAAAACGCCTAGAATAGGGTGGCTTTAGATAGGTTAGACTATTAACACATTAAATAAAATAGTTTAAATTTATTACATTCAGTAACATAACTGTTCCCATTTTTTGAAAACTGGTCTATGATGCTTAAAAGGATTGTTTACAATCTTTAATTGCAAATCATTTGCAATTGCCCAGAAGAAAAAACAGAAAAAGGAACAAAGAGATGTTAGAAGCCTATCGTAAAGCCGCCGCCGAGCGCGCTGCCCTTGGTATTCCCGCCCTTCCTCTGACTGCTCAGCAGACTGCTGATTTGGTTGAGCTGCTGAAAAATCCACCTGCCGGTGAAGGTGAATTCTTGGTTGAGCTGTTGGCTCACCGCGTACCGCCCGGTGTGGATGATGCCGCCAAAGTTAAAGCCTCATTTTTGGCAGCCGTTGCCGAAGGTAGCGTATCCAGTCCGCTGATTTCCCCTGAGTATGCTACCGAGCTGTTGGGTACCATGCTTGGCGGTTACAACATCCATGCACTCATCGAACTCTTGGACAACGACAAACTTGCACCTATCGCTGCAAATGGTCTGAAACACACTCTGTTGATGTTTGACTCTTTCCACGATGTTCAAGAAAAAGCCGAAAAAGGCAACAAATACGCGCAAGAAGTATTGCAATCTTGGGCAGATGCCGAATGGTTCACTTCTCGCGCCAAAGTTCCAGAAAAAATCACTGTTACCGTCTTCAAAGTCGACGGTGAAACCAATACAGACGATCTCTCTCCTGCACCTGACGCATGGAGCCGTCCTGATATACCTCTGCACGCGCTGGCGATGTTGAAAAACCCGCGCGACGGCATCAATCCTGACAAACCGGGCGAAGTCGGTCCGATTAAATTATTGGAAGAACTCAAAGCCAAAGGTCATCCCGTTGCCTACGTCGGCGATGTGGTCGGTACTGGTTCTTCACGCAAATCCGCGACCAACTCCGTCATTTGGCATACCGGCGAAGATATTCCGTTCGTACCGAACAAACGTTTCGGCGGCGTATGCCTGGGTGGCAAAATCGCGCCGATTTTCTTCAATACTCAAGAAGACTCCGGTGCGCTGCCGATTGAAGTCGATGTTTCCGCGCTGAAAATGGGCGATGTCGTCGATATTCTGCCTTATGAAGGCAAAATCGTGAAAAACGGCGAAACCGTTGCCGAGTTCAGCCTGAAATCCCAAGTATTGCTGGACGAAGTGCAAGCCGGTGGCCGTATCAACCTGATTATCGGTCGCGGTCTGACCGCCAAAGCGCGCGAAGCGTTGAAACTGCCTGCCTCTACCGAGTTCCGCCTGCCTCAAGCACCTGCCGAAAGCAAAGCCGGGTTCACGTTGGCACAAAAAATGGTCGGTCGCGCCTGCGGTCTGCCCGAAGGACAAGGCGTGCGCCCGGGTACTTATTGCGAACCGCGCATGACGACGGTCGGCTCACAAGACACTACCGGTCCGATGACTCGCGACGAGTTGAAAGACTTGGCTTGTTTGGGCTTCTCCGCCGACATGGTGATGCAGTCTTTCTGTCACACCGCTGCTTATCCGAAACCTGTCGATGTCAGAACCCATAAAGAACTGCCTGCCTTTATTTCTACCCGTGGCGGCGTGGCTCTGCGTCCGGGCGATGGCGTGATCCACTCATGGCTCAACCGCCTGCTGTTGCCCGATACCGTCGGTACCGGCGGCGACAGCCACACCCGTTTCCCTATCGGTATTTCCTTCCCCGCAGGCTCGGGATTGGTTGCTTTCGCTGCTGCCACCGGCGTGATGCCGCTCGATATGCCTGAATCTGTATTGGTACGCTTCAGCGGCAAACTGCAACCGGGCGTCACCCTGCGCGATTTGGTGAACGCCATTCCGCTGTACGCGATTAAACAAGGTTTGCTGACCGTTGCCAAAGCCGGTAAGAAAAACATCTTCTCCGGCCGCATCCTCGAAATCGAAGGCCTGCCTGATTTGAAAGTGGAACAAGCCTTTGAATTGACCGACGCATCCGCCGAACGCTCCGCCGCCGGCTGTACCGTGAAGCTCAACAAAGAGCCGATTATCGAGTACATGAAATCCAACGTCGTATTGATGAAAAACATGATTGCCGACGGCTATCAAGACCCGCGCACTTTGGAACGCCGCATCAAAGCCATGGAAAAATGGCTGGCGAATCCGGAGCTGCTCGAAGCGGATAAAGATGCCGAATACGCCGCCGTGATTGAAATCAACATGGACGACATCAAAGAGCCGATTATCGCCTGCCCGAACGACCCAGACGACGTATGCTTCATGTCCGAACGTTCCGGCACCAAAATCGACGAAGTATTCATTGGTTCGTGCATGACCAACATCGGCCACTTCCGCGCCGCTTCCAAACTCTTGGAAGGCAAGAGCGACATCCCCGTCCGCCTGTGGATGGCGCCGCCGACCAAAATGGACGCGAAAGAGTTGTCCGACGAAGGTCACTACGGCGTACTCGGCCGTGCAGGCGCGCGTATGGAAATGCCGGGTTGCTCATTGTGTATGGGTAACCAAGCACAAGTACACGAAGGAGCGACTGTAATGTCCACTTCTACCCGTAACTTCCCGAACCGCTTGGGTAAAAACACCTTTGTTTACCTCGGGTCGGCTGAGTTGGCGGCAATCTGCTCCAAACTGGGTAAAATCCCGACTGTTGAAGAATACCAAGCCAATATCGGTATCATCAACGAGCAGGGCGACCAAATCTACCGCTATATGAACTTTAACGAAATCGACAGCTACAACGAAGTAGCCGAAACCGTGAATGTTTAAGGTAACAAGGTAAACCGATTTTCAGACGGCCTTAAATAATAAAGGCCGTCTGAAACGGAAAAATAAAAAGGGCGTGTTCATCACGTCCTTTTTATTTTTAGTTTAATAAAAGGCCGTCTGAAAGATAAGTTTCAGACGGCCTTTGCTTAGGATAAATAATCAGAAACCGATTAATCAGCGTTGTTTACTTTACGCCAAAACCAGGTTGGAGCAGGGCGCAAGGCTGACGCTCGTGACGGCTGCGGCGTGTTCTGCCAGCAATTTTGCCGCAGGCAATACCCGGATCGTTTTTCTCTTCTGCTTTTTTCGAGTTTTTATCTGACTTGCTCGCGTATTCGTTGCGTTTGTTTCTATCATCGCGACGAGAGCAGCTGTCGTTGTGCTGAACCAGTTGTGCTTCGGCTTCATCTTGATTGTCGGTGCCCCACCAATGCGGCTCAAAGCCTTCGATGCGTTCCACATTCAAATCGCTGCCGGTTAGTTCTTTAATAGATTCAAACATTTTCTGTTCGGTTTTATCCATCAAGGAAATGGCAACGCCGTCGGCACCGGCCCGGCCGGTACGTCCGATGCGGTGGACGTAGTCTTCAGGTTGGGTTGGCAGCTCGTAGTTGATGACGAAAGGCAACTCGGCAATATCCAGACCGCGCGCGGCAACGTCGGTGGCAACCAAAACGCGTAATGTACCTTCTTTAAAGGCGTTGAGGGTTTCTAGTCGGCTTTGTTGGGATTTGTCGCCGTGGATGGATTGCGCGGCAATGTTGCGGCGGACGAGGTCGCGGGTAACTTGATCGACGCTTTGTTTGGTTTTGCAGAATACAATGACTTGATTCATATGCAAATCAACAATCAGACGTTCGAGCAGGTTGCGTTTTTTGAGTGCATCAACGGCAATGATGTGTTGCTCGACATTGGCGTTGGTGGTGTTTTGCGCAGCCACTTCAACCATTTCGGGCGTGTGCATAAAATCTTGCGCGAGCTTGCGGATAGGAGGTGAGAAAGTGGCGGAAAAAAGCAGGGTTTGTCGCTGTTTGGGCAACATCTGCATGATTTTGCGGATATCGTCGATGAAACCCATATCAAGCATACGGTCGGCTTCATCGAGTACAACGATTTCAACTTTGTTTAAATTAATATTTTTTTGTTTGACGTGGTCAAGCAGTCGGCCAACCGTAGCGACAACGATTTCGCAACCGGCGCGCAAGTCGGCAGTTTGTTTATCCATATTGACGCCTCCGAAGAGGACGGTGTGACGCAAAGGAAGATTTTTAATGTATGCCTGCACGTTTTGGTCAATTTGATCAGCCAGTTCGCGGGTTGGGGTCAATACCAACATACGAACAGGGTGCATGGCAGGGGAGGTGCTGGATGTGGCGTAGCGTTTCAGGCGTTCGAGGCTGGGCAGCATAAAGGCGGCGGTTTTACCTGTGCCGGTTTGTGCTGCGGCCAAAAGGTCGTGTCCTGCCAAGGCTTTGGGAATTGCTACTGCTTGGATAGGCGTCGGGTTTTCATAACCCTGATCGGTCAGGGCAGAGACTAATTCGCTGCCTAAACCGAGTGAAGAGAAAGGATTCATGATGGTGGCTTTCTGTTCAGACGGCCTTTTGAATGATAGGCCGTCTGAAAAATCTGATTCTGAAATGGACAAACCGCAGTATGATGTTGATTCTGCGGTTTGAAAAAAATGGGGAGCGGAATAATCCGTCAAGTAGTCCATTATGCCATAAAAAGAGGGACTCCCAAAATGGTGGTTGCGGCTAGGATTGACCATGTTTTGATATTTTTACAGTTCAAAAACAGAAAAATTTACTGGTCTGCAAGGTTTTGAGTTTATTAGGAATTAAGCATTTGTCTTAACATCAATAGAATTAATTTATCAAAAACTTACAGGCTGAAATGAAACTAAATTGTACTCACGTACTCAATATTGAGGTGCAGAGCTTGTTTTGTAGCCTGTATCTCCCGTTTAACGGTAAACCATAAAATCAAAATTTAGGAATATACAATTATGAAAACTTTATTGATCGCTCTTGCAACCGGTAGCCTGATGTTGGCAGCTTGTTCTTCTTCCAAACCTGAAGAAGCGGCAGCGCCACGCATCACTGTTGAAGAAGCAATGACTCAATGTCAACAAGCATCTGGTGAAAATGCTGATCGCGCTGTATTTGATGCCTGCATGAAAGGCAAAGGCTATCAACGTACGGCTGAATCAGCTGCCTCCGAGCCTGCTGCATCTGAACCAGTAGCTGCTCCTGAAACTGCTGCTCCTGAAGCTGCGGCTTCTGAACCTGCCGCCAAAGCTGCTCCAGCTAAAAAAGCTGTTAAAAAAGTAAAAAAATAAGCTTCATAAAATTCAAGGAAGTCACTCTCATCAATACTCCGGATGAAGGCAGACTTAGAGCAACTTGAAAACAAAGGCCGTCTGAATATGTTTCAGACGGCCTTTGTTTTTCATGTATAAGACCATTATTCAAAGATATACTTTTGGTTTTATTAAAAAATAAAAAAGACGTGTAGCGAGTACACGTCTTTTTCGGAGAATGATCCTTATTGCTTATATTCGCTGCCGTCTGCACGGAAAAGTTTTGGCTGTTCGCCTTTTTCCACGACCTCTTTATTGATGACGACTTTTGCTACGCCTTTCAAATCCGGTAGGGCGTACATGGTGTCCAAGAGGCAACGTTCGACGATAGAGCGCAGGCCGCGCGCACCGGTTTTGCGTTCCATCGCCAGTTTGGCGATGCTGTGCAAGGCGTTTTCTTCAAACTCAAGACCGATATCTTCCATTGCAAACAAGGTTTGATATTGTTTGACCAAGGCATTTTTCGGTTCGGTCAAAATGTTGACCAAAGCATCTTCGTCCAATTCTGCCAATGTGGCAATCACGGGCAGACGGCCGATAAGCTCGGGAATCAAACCGAATTTAATTAAGTCTTCAGGCTCGACTGTTTCAAACAGGGCTGAAATATCGGCGTTTTCATCTTTGCTGTGCACCGCCGCACCAAAGCCGATACCACCTTTTTCAGTACGTTGGCGGATGACTTTTTCCAAGCCGGCAAATGCACCGCCGCAGATAAAGAGGATGTTGGTGGTATCAACGTTGATGAATTCTTGGTTCGGATGTTTGCGGCCGCCTTGCGGAGGAACGCTCGCTACCGTGCCTTCAATCAGTTTCAGCAAGGCTTGTTGCACGCCTTCGCCGGATACGTCGCGCGTGATGGACGGATTGTCGCTTTTGCGTGAAATTTTATCGATTTCATCGATATAAACGATGCCGCGCTGGGCTTTTTCAACGTCAAAATCACATTTGCCCAAAAGTTTGGTGATGATTTGTTCGACATCTTCACCAACATAACCGGCTTCGGTCAAAGTTGTGGCATCCGCCATGACAAAAGGAACATCCAGTTTGCGCGCCAAAGATTGCGCCAACAGAGTTTTACCTGAGCCGGTAGGGCCGATGAGCAGGATGTTGGATTTGGACAACTCGACTTTGCCCTCTGCTTTCGGGTGGCGCAGGCGTTTGTAGTGGTTGTAAACCGATACTGCCAACGCTTTTTTTGCGTGTTCCTGACCGATAACGTGGTCGTTGAGGTTGGCAACGATTTCGGCCGGGGTAGGCAGTTTTTTCTCGGTGTTTTCTGCGTTCACTTTGGCAAGCTCGTTTTCAATCTCGCCTGATTCGTTGTCTTGCAGCATCATGCCGCAAGTTTCTACACATTCGTTGCAGATGAAGGCGTGTTCGCCTTCGATCAGATTTTTAACGTCGTTTTCGGACTTCCCGCAGAATGAACAGGTGCGTTTTTCTTCAGACATAATAATTTCTTCGTATGGTTGTATGGAGGCTGTGTTGTAAAGGGGGAACAGATATTTCGGGCGTATTGCCGGATTGAGGGAGTGCCTCTGACAAAGGAGCCTAAGTATAATAACTATCTTGTGTTTTTTCAAATCAGAGCAGGCATTGCGCCGTATCGTCTAAGAAACAGATGAGGGTGCTGGATTTGAATATCTCGCAAACAAACGCAAAGTTTTCTCAACTCGCTTTACAATTAGCAAAAAATTTAACAGAATGTTGAATTAAATGTATTTTTTTGAATTGGCAGATATGAAATTCTATAAAACTTTAGGAATGGTATGGACAGGTGTGGCATTGGCCTTTGCTTCTGCACCTGCCGTTGCCGATGATATGGATGTATTGGGACAATTTTTGGAACAAAATTTCCCAGTGCAAAATGACCCGATGGAAGCTTTTGCGTTGAGTCATGCCGACCAAGTCGAAGCTCAAGCCGCTTTGGCAGGTCCTTTGCTGTCTTCGCAATCTGCTTTGATTTTCAATAATAAAACCGGTGAAGTGCTGTATCAGAAAAACCCTGATCGTGTCATGCCGATTGCCTCTATTTCCAAATTGATGAGCGCGATGGTGGTGTTGGATGCGCATCTGGATATGAACGAGCCTATCACGATTACTGAGGCTGAAATCGACCGTCTGAAAGGTACGGGCAGCCGTTTGAGCATCGGCACGACACTGACACGCGGCGAACTGTTGCACCTGAGCCTGATGAGCAGTGAAAACCGTGCTACCCATGCGTTGGGCCGTACCTATCCGGGTGGTATGAGCGCGTTTGTTGCGGCAATGAATGCCAAAGCACAAAGCCTGGGCATGACCAGCAGCCGTTTCTATGAGCCTACCGGTTTGAATTTCCAAAACGTTTCAACTGCACGCGATTTGAACCGCATGGTTGCGGCAGCCAGCAAATATCCGCTGATCCGCAAAAATTCTACTTCAAATTATGGCTCGGTTTGGACGGCAAATGGTCGTCAAAACTACAAAAACTCCAATGCCTTGGTGCGTGAGGGCAGCTGGAATATTGAATTGCAGAAAACCGGCTATATCCGCGAGGCAGGACGTTCTATGGTGGTTAAGGCCAATGTACAGAATCAGCCGATTACCATCGTATTGCTCAACTCTCCGTCTTCCACAACACGCGTGAACGATGCGCGTAAGATTGAGTCTTGGATGTTGCAGCGCCGCTCTTAAATATTGCGCTTAAAGGCCGTCTGAAACCGTTCAGACGGCCTTTTGTGTAAAGTGTATTAAATTTGGGTACAATGTCGTTACATTAACTTAAAAACACAGAGAGAAAACATGTTGGGAAAATGGAATAAAAAATATTGGGCCGGCATGGGCGTGATTTTGGCGTTGACCGGCTGTACTTCCGTAGCGGATATGGTTGGCTACGATACTGCGACTTTAAATGAAGACGCGGCTAAAAGTTACTCACAAGTCATTCAAAAAGCGCGTGGTCAAAAAGCTTTGGATGTTTCATCTCCAACTGCTCAACGCGTTCAACGCGTGTTTGCACGTCTGCGTCCTCATGCTGAGCGCGCCAACAAAACCGGCGTGCCTTTCAACTGGCAGATGAACGTTATCCGCAGTGATGAAATGAACGCATGGGCAATGCCGGGCGGTAAAATGGCCGTGTACACCGGCATAGTAGAAAAATTGAAGCTGACTGATGATGAAATTGCCGCCGTTGTCGGCCATGAAATGACCCATGCTTTGTTGGAACACAGTAAAAAAGCTTTGGGCGGACAAGTATTGACCGGCTTGGGCGGTTCGATTTTGGCCAGCTCAACCGGTGTGGATGGTGATTTGGTCGGCTTGGGTGCAGATTTGTTGGCGACCAAACCGTTCTCACGTTATCAGGAAAGCGAAGCGGATGCCGGCGGTGTGCGTTTGATGGCTGAAGCAGGCTACAACCCTGAGGCAGCGGTAAGCGTGTGGGAAAAAATGAACAAAGTACAGGGCGGCAGCTCATTGGCTATTTTGTCGACTCACCCAACCAATCAGGCGCGTATCAATGCAATCCGCAAAATGTTGCCTGAAGTGATGCCGATTTATCAGAAAAACAAACGTTAATTTGACGTATTGATGATTTTGCCGGTTTGAACAGATGATTCAAACCGGCAAAGTTTTATGGTTTCAGCCTGACAGTTTGGCAAATTTATCCCAATTTGCCTGAACGTAGGCTGCTGCGGTTTCCAAGTCTTCGTCGGCAACATCATAATAATCGCCGTCAAGCTCTTCAAAATCGGGAAAAGCTTTGCGGATTTCGTCGAAACCCCTTTGCTCGTCTGCCATTTTTTCAATGGCTTCGCCATGTTTTTCGTACAGAGCTTTGGCTTTGTCTAAGATTTTTGGTATCGGTTTGATGCGCCAGCGGCGCAGGCTGTCGGCAACCGGATTGCCGAAGATGTATTCTCCGTATCCTGAAGCGATAAGCTGTACAAAGCCGCCTTCTTGAACCTGGCTGTCGAGGTAGCAAAGGGCAGTCAATGTATGCTGTTCGTCGTTGAGGCCGGACATTTCCTCGTCGCCTGCCTGTTCGGTGTGGTCCAAATAGGCTGCGCTGAGTGTATAAAGAAATGAAGCGGAATCGGAAGTATCGAAATCTTGAAGGCGGAGCAGGGTCGTCATAATCATCAAAGGCCGTCTGAAAAAAGTGATTATATAATGTTTTCAGTCTGAACCTAGCGGCCGTTTTGCTTTACAATATCGGAAGATAAGAAAACATAGTGAGGAACCAAACCATGAGTACACAGTCTGAAAAAAACGTTGTAGTCATCAAGCCGCAGGATTTGCCGCTGCATTGCTCCGGCCCTAATCATGAAACGTGGAACGGCCATCCGCGTGTGTTCTTGCCGATTCAGTCCAATAGTGAGATTGAATGCCCGTATTGTGGCACTTATTACCGTCTTGATGGCGAGATTCCGCATCACCATTACTGATCTATGCCTATGTTGAATAAAATTATCTGCGCTTTGTGCGTGAGTTTGTGCGCTGCGTGCGGCTCGTATAAGGCCGTGCGCCCTGATGCGCCGTTACCGGTCATTGCACAAGCGCAGACGTATTCTGTCCGTTATCAATCCGCACAAGGTCGGACGATTACTGCAATTTATATCAACAGCCACAGCCCGATGATGGTTGAGCTGCGTGAAGGCAATACGGTTGAGAAACTGGTGCAAGTCCGCTTGCGGAGTCAGGGCGTCGAGTACGCCAATCCGAGCTCGAGTTGGCAGATTGGCGATGGATTTGCCGTACTGATTCGCGGTGGGAAAGAAGCTGTATTTAAAGAGATTGTGGAATAGGGCGGTTTAGCCTTTAGCCAAATATTTGATTAAAGGTTTGGGCAAACCATAATCCGCCAAATGTTCCAATGATACCCAAAGGCCGTCTGAAAGATGTTCAGACGGCCTTTGTTGCGTCTGAAAAGGGGTAATCATCAATAAGCGGTGGGTCAGGCGGTGGGTAAACGTGGTTTGTTCTTCAAGGCCGTCTGAAACAATGCCGAAGTGTTCGGCGTAAGTATACAAATCGTCTAATTTTTCAAAACAGGGTACGCAATACAGACCGCCCCAAATGCCTTTGGCAGGGCGTTTTTCAAGCAATAATGCGCCGTCAGTGTGATGAATAATCAGCCAATAAAGCGGTAGGGTTTGCACTTCGGGAGCAGTTTTTTTGCGGGGCAGCTCGTCAATGCGGTTTTGTTTTTTTGCTTCGCAGATCTCTGCCATAGGGCATTGATGACACAAAGGTTTTGTCCGTTTACAGACGGTTGCGCCCAAATCCATCAGCCCTTGTGTATAGGCAGGCATATCGGTGTTTTCAGACGGCATCAGGCTTTCTGCAAGCGTCCAAAGCGCGTTTTCAAATTTTTTGTCTTGCGGATTTCCGTCTTGGGCAAAGACACGGCAGAGAACGCGTTTGACGTTGCCGTCCAAGATGGTTTCGCGTCGGTTGAAAGAAAAGGCAGAAATGGCGGCGGCGGTACTTCTGCCTACGCCGCAGAGCGTTTCCAAGTCTTTGCGATCGGATGGAAAGATACCGCCGAATTGTTCGACGACTTGTTGCGCTGCTTTGTGCAGGTTGCGTGCTCGGCTGTAATAGCCCAAGCCTGCCCACAAGGATAAAACCTCGTCTTGCGGCGCGGCGGCAAGCGATTGCACGGTTGGGAATGTGGCTAAGAAACGCGGATAGTAGTCCAATACGGTAGCTACTTGCGTTTGTTGGAGCATGATTTCTGAAAGCCAGACGGAATACGGGTCTTTGACCTGCCAAGGCAGGTTGTGGCGGCCGTGTTGGCGCTGCCAATCGATGAGTCGTCGAGCGAAGGATGTGGGTGTGTTCATTAACATTTGCTTTTTAATTATTTATTTTTAAAACAATATGTTACAATATAACATATGAAATAATAATCAGAATTGACTTATCTGGTGGAGGGGTATATAAATATAGTTAACGTGGATTTACGCTGTATTGTTAAAGTTTATTAACTGCTCAAGGAGATTCACATGAAAGCAATGGTTTATCATGGCGCAAACGACATTCGTTTCGAAGAAAAACCCCGCCCTCAAATTATCGATCCGACCGATGCAGTCGTCAAAATCGTTAAAACCACGATTTGCGGTACTGACTTGGGTATTTGGAAGGGTAAAAACCCTGAAGTTGCCGACGGTCGTATTCTCGGTCATGAGGGCATCGGTATTGTAGAAGAAGTCGGCGATGCTGTAAAAAACATCAAAGTTGGTGATAAAGTCATTATTTCATGTGTCAGCAAATGCTGTACTTGCGATAACTGTAAAATCCAACTTTATTCACACTGCCGCAACGGCGGTTGGATCTTGGGCTATATGATTGACGGTACTCAGGCCGAATACGTCCGTACGCCTTATGCCGACAACAGCTTGGTTCCACTGCCTGACAACGTCAATGAAGAAGTTGCCCTGCTGTTGAGCGATGCCTTGCCGACCGCCCATGAAATCGGCGTGCAATATGGTGATGTGAAACCTGGCGATACCGTATTCATCGCCGGTGCCGGCCCTGTCGGTATGTCTGCCTTGCTGACTGAGCAACTGTATAGCCCTGCCGCCATCATCGTTTGCGATATGGACGAAAACCGCTTGAAACTGGCGAAAGAATTGGGCGCGACCCATACCATCAACCCTGCTTCCGGCGATGTAAGCAAGCAAGTTGCCGACATTGTTGGCGAAGACGGCGTAGATTGCGCCATCGAAGCGGTCGGTATCCCTGCGACTTGGAATATGTGTCAAGACATCGTGAAACCCGGCGGCCATATCGCAGTGGTCGGTGTACATGGTCAATCCGTTGATTTCAAACTGGAAAAACTGTGGATTAAAAACCTTGCCATTACTACCGGCCTGGTTAACGCCAATACTACTGAAATGCTGATGAAAGCCATTTCCAGCAGCTCAGTGGATTACACTAAAATGATGACCCACCATTTCAAATTCAGCGAATTGGAAAAAGCTTACGATGTATTCAAGCACGCTGCTGAAAACCAAGCCATGAAAGTGGTTTTGGAAGCGGATTGATTTGAAAATCGCTTAATATGCCCTTAATTAAAGGCCGTCTGAACATTCAGACGGCCTTTTTGTATGATTTTATTTTTTCTTCAACCAAACGCCGCTTTCGATATGGTGGGTAAATGGGAATTGGTCGAATAGGGCGGCGCGTTCGATGGTATGGGTTTGACAGAGCGTGTCGAGGTTGGCGCGCAGGGTTTCAGGGTTGCAGGAAATATAGAGGACGTTGTCGAATCGGGCTACCAATTTGAGCGTCTCATCATCAACACCGGCGCGTGGGGGATCAACGAAAATAGTTGAAAAATCATAGTTTTTCAAGTCGATGCCTTGTTCTTGCAGGCGGCGGAATTCACGGTTTTGCGTGTAGGCTTCGGTAAATTCTTCAGCAGACAGGCGGGCGATTTTGAGGTTGGTAATTTGGTTGGCTTCAATATTCCACTGGGCGGCATTGACGGAAGTTTTGGAAACTTCGGTTGCCAGCACCTGATTGAAATGTTGTGAAAGCGGCAGGGTGAAATTGCCGTTGCCGCAGTACAGCTCAAGCAGGTCTTTGCCTAAGTTTTGCGCGGCATCACACGCCCAAGTCAGCATTTTTTGGCACACTTGGGCATTGGGTTGGGTAAAGCTGCCCTCGATTTGACGATAGCGGAAGGTCTTGCCGTTGACTTCTAATGCTTCGGTCACAAAATCTTGGCTTAATACGATTTTTTGTCCGCGGCTGCGGCCGATGATGTGGATGCCTAAATTGTGCGCCAGCTCTTGCGCGGTTTGTTGCCATGCGTCGTTCAGCTTCTTGTGGTAAATCATGGTAACCAGCATTTCGCCGCTTAAAGTGGACAAAAATTCGACGGCGTACCAGCGGTTTTTCAGCTCGGGATGATTGGACGCGGCTTCAATCAATTTCGGCATCAAGGCATTGATGGATTCGGACGCGGCAGGAAATTGGTCGCAACGGATCAGGCTTGCCCCGCTTGCCTTTTGTCCGCGCTCAAACATGGCATAAAACATTTCGCCGCCTTCATGCCAGATGCGGAACTCGGCACGCATTCTGTAATGCTGTTCCGGAGATTCAAAGACTTCGATTTCAGGAAAATCCAGTCCTTGGAAAAGTTGCTGAAGATATTGCTTTTTGTCGGCTAGTTGTTGCTGGTAGGCAGTCATTGGGGCAGTCTTTCAGAAAATAATGGCGAATTATAATATAGTTGGCGTAAAGATACGAAAGGCCGTCTGAAACATCGGTTTCAGACGGCCTTTGATTTCAAAGCATCAGCTTGTCAATCAGCCTTGCATTTGTTTGGCTTGAACGGCAGTCAGGGCGATGGTGAAGACGATGTCTTCAATCAATGCGCCGCGTGACAAGTCGTTAACCGGTTTACGCAAACCTTGCAACAACGGGCCTACGCTCAGGACGTTGGCGCTGCGTTGTACGGCTTTGTAAGTACAGTTGCCGGTGTTGAGGTCTGGGAAAACCAAAACGGTTGCTTGACCGGCAACAGCGCTGCCTGGAGCTTTGGATTGGCCGATAGATGGAACGGTGGCCGCATCGTATTGCAACGGACCTTCGATGGCCAAATCAGGGCGTTTTTCATTAGCCAGTTTGGTTGCTTCGATTACTGCATCGACATCAGGGCCGCTGCCTGAGTTGATGGTAGAGTAGGAAATCATGGCTACTTTTGGATCGATACCGAAAGCTTTGGCGCTGTCGGCAGATTGGATGGCGATATCGGCCAGTTGTTCCGGAGTTGGGTTCGGGTTAACCGCGCAGTCGCCGAAAGCTAAAACTTGGTTAGGCAGCAACATGAAGAATACGCTGGATACGAGGCTTGCACCCGGGGCGGTTTTAATCAGTTGCAGGGCAGGGCGGATGGTGTTGGCAGTAGTGTGGACTGCACCGGAAACCAAACCGTCTACGTCGTTTTGAGCCATCATCATGGTACCCAGTACGACAGTGTCTTGCAGCTGTTTGCGTGCGTCTTCAGGAGTCAGGCCTTTGGATTTGCGCAATTCGCACATCGGCTCGACGTATTGCTCAACCAAAGAAGCAGGATCGATGATTTCCAAAGAATCAGGCAGGTTGATGCCGCGTTCTTTAGCTACGGCCTCAACTTCTTCGCGGGTCGCCAACAGTACGCAACGGGCGATGCCTTTTTCGTGACAGATAGCGGCAGCGGCGACGGTGCGCGGTTCTGCGCCTTCAGGCAGAACGATGCGCATATCGGCTTTGCGGGCAAAGTCGATCAGGTTGTAACGGAATTGGGCTGGAGACAGGCGTTTGGCTTCACGTTTGGCCAAAGCGGATACGTCTTGCAGTTTGTCGCTGGAGCCGAAGAAAGTCAGGCCGGTTTGCTCGGCAACTTGTGCGCCTAAAGCTGCGGCTGCGCCGTCAATGATGAAACCTTCCAATAAGCCTGGAGAGTTGGTGTAGAGCTGTTTAGCAAGGTTTAATTGTTGGGCAACGGCGGCTGCATCGGTGTTATCGGATTTCAGCGCCAATACAACGCCTGCATCCAAAGACAGC
>NZ_JAPWBA010000012.1:0-57468 GCF_041433195.1 Neisseria sp. 27098_8_139 | reverse complement strand
ATTTGGGTAGAATTAGGAGTGATTTGGGGAGGGAAATAGCCGAAAACCTTTGTTTAGGTTTCGGTTGTTGGGGGAAAGGCTTTTTTGCAAAGGTCTCAGATAGTATGGCAAGGCGAGGCAATACCGTACTGGTTTAAAGTTAATCCACTATAAAACAAAGGTCGTCTGAAAACCTGTTTCCAAGTTTCAGACGACCTCTTGGTCTTCATTCGTTTGCACGAACCAATCAGAAAAACAGCTCGCGCCAGCTGATACGTTTCAAACCACAGATACGACCACCCTCAACTGCCAGAGACTCACCCTTATTTAACAGTAGGCTGCGGGTTACTTTATTGGAGAAGCATTTGTTATTTGGCGTACTCGACGTAACAGAAAGCTCTTTATCCGTACCCGTACCACCTGAATCCCCGTCTGCGGTCACAGGGGAATCATCCAATTTGCTCGGATTGAGGAAGGTAAAGTTGATAACCCCATCCTGAGTCAAACCATTGGCGTATTGCATACCAAAGCCGTCCAGCTTCCGAATAACGGTATCAGGCGTAAAACGCGCGCTGCGTGCGTTCAATGCACCTCCATTATCAGCATTCACACCAATGAACGAAGTTTTTGCTGCAGTTTTCACGCTCGTACTTGCTGGTAAACAAACATCGGCACCTGCAGATTTTTCCTCTGTAACAGAATCATAGCGACGCACAGTCACAACAGCAGTACGCAAGATCATAGTCGGTTTGACGTTTACCCGTTCACCATCACGCAAATCGATTTTCCAACCTTTTTGGGTTTTGGCAACCTGGTTGTTAGTTAGATAAATATAGCCTTCTTTTCCTTTTTCTTCAGGACGAAACTCTTGTTGCTGCAAATCACTTTCGGAAGCAGCGGTTACGGTCTGATTCGGTGTCAAATCTTCATAAATACCGTAAATAGATTGCTTGTCTTTATTGGTCAGATCATTTTGATAAATCTCACTGCCCGTACCGAAAATCACGACATATTCGTTTGCTCTGCGGCGTGAAACGGCAGGTGCGGAGGTAATCGGTTTGCTGGGTGAACCCGTAAAGATTTTAACAACCTTCCAGTTGTCCGGTTTTTCGCCGCGCAGGTCAAAACGATACATATTGCCTCCACGGTCGCCCGCATACGCAACATCAATTACACCATCAAAATCAGTGTCCACAAGGGTCGGCGTGGACAGACCGCCTACACCGTCTTGAACTTCGATTTTTTTCAACAAATCGCCCGGTGCTTTACCTGTATCGTTACCACGCTTATCGCCTGTACCAACTTCCTTACCTAGCATTTCATATACATACAATGCTGTTTCATTTTTCGTATCGGCTTTATCTTCAACACGATAACCGCTGGCAAGAAAACCTGCATAGCGAATGTTTTCTTTTATATCTACACGTCCGTTATCGGCAGGTCTGCTGACCGAGACACGCCCAATTTGCGGCGTACCAATGGTATAGCCCAATGTGTTTTTCTCACCTTTGATGGTTTCAAACAATGGAACTGTTTTATTCCACTCGGTATCAGTGACATCCAAACCTGTTTTGGTAGCTTTATCTACATTACCGCCGATATTCAGGGCATAGGCACCACGACCACCCTGACCCATCGCACCAAACATAAATACGCGCTGAGTATCATTTTCAGAAGTCTGACGCAAGGTAAATCCGCCGTTAACCATATATTCATGATTGGTAATAGACGACGTATAGCTGTCTTTGGCAATATTTTTCAAAACTTTTGCCAAAGTAACCGTCTTCACATTATTACCATCTGCGACATCCCGCTCCATTGTCGAAGGGATGTAGCTGACTTTCAGTTCATACGGATGATTTGCATCTGACGAGGTTTGGAACAAATGCACCATGCCGTCATTCGCAGCCGCAACCATATATTTCTGACGCTTGATCGTATCGTTGCCAACTTTATACTTGGCCTTATTACCGACAGCAGCAACCGAACCGTCCAAAATATCGCCCAAATCACGCTGATCACCTTCCCGAATACGGTAAACTTGACTGTACGGTGTGTTTTTTGATTTATCTTGTATTGATTTATCATCACCGATACGCCCCGTCCAATTCAGCAAATCACGCCATTCATCCGAATTTTTACCATTAGCTGCATCTGCAATATCAAAATAGGCATTGTTTAAAGTATTATTGGGAATATTATTAATAAAATAAGTACTTGAACCCGTATTAATCAGGGTTTTACGGTTTGCAAACGACGGGTACAGCTTCAATTCTTCACTACGACGACCATCCTTCCCTAATCTTTGGAAAATAATCTGGCTACTCCAAGAGTTTGTTTTCAAACCGATAACTGCCGACATCTCAGGCAGGCTGCTGCTGGTCGTTGCAGGCGCGGTCGCACCAACATCGTCGTAACCCACATTTTTCGTGCCAGGTTTAATCTGCTCTACAATGTCGTTAAATACCTTCGACAAACTTTCAGGTTTATCTGCCTCATAATAATACTCGGGGCGGCTGGCAGCCAGCTCCAAATACCTCCTTCCTGAGGGCGAAATACCTTGCCCGAAGCCTACGGTAAAGGTCTGCACCAGTTGTTTACTGTAATCGGCAGGATCTTTAGGATCGCCGTTCCAGCTTTTACCTGTATCATCCGTTCCTTCGGTTTTAAAATCCTGCTCTGCAAGTTTTTTACTGAAGAAAGCTAAGCCATCATCCATATCCCAAGAGGTATCATATGCCCCCAATTTCTCATTCCGACAATAACCTGCCTGCCTATACCCAAAATAATTATATGCTTCTCTATACTTTGGTTCTTCCAGAGAAATATTTCGTCCATAATAATCCGAATAGCGGCTTAAATCCCCATATTTAAAATCAGACTTAGGCCATTTGTATCCTCTATCATCCAAACTACAGCTAAAATTGGCATCACCGTCAGACATCAAAACCACATATGATTTCTGGCAACGGTATTTCACATTCGGCATCACAATTTGACTGACCAACTCGAAATAACGCGAGGTAGTCGGCGTACCTCCTTTGGCCTTAATCCTTTTTACCCTTTCTTCAATCTCAGTTGCCGGTATGGTAAATCCTTTGTCATCAGGAGTATCGCTCATACCGCTATTATTTAAAGTCTGCAATGCCCAGTTAAATGTACTACCATGTTCCTTCAAAACTTTACTTAACGCATCCCTTGTAATCTGAATACGGGTTTGACTGCCAATATATTCATCCATACTACCTGAATCATCAATAAACAGCATAATGTTGTGTTTAACTTCGGGCTGTTTATCAATTTTAGATTCATTTTGCAGATACAGTGGGACTTTGGCGAACTCGCCTGCTGCGGCATTTGCCACCCCGCTCATCAAGGCGAGCGCGGAGGCGATGCTGTAAATCATCGGACGGATGGAGCCGGGGCAACGTGAAGATTTGTTTTTCATAATGCGTTCTTTTTTCATAAAATCGTCGGTTGACGGATGATGACGTTGTTTTTATTTTCTCGGAATGCGATTCTAACATTTACGATGTCATTTATGTGGGGTTCGGGCTGTTTTTTTTGTCTAATGTGGCGAACAATGGCGAAAATGAAACAGACTTCATGATTGTAAAGGGAAAATCCGTTGCCAAACCACAGCTTGAACGATATGGCTTTTTGACGTAGAATGCATTGCTTCTACGGCATAGGCAGCTATGTCTGAAAAAGCACGTTACGCAGCAAAATCAAGGCTGCGGGGCGTGTTTTTTTTTAGCCGAGATTTCCGAAGGCTGTCTTTTTTGTAAACAATTTTTATTTTTCAGACGGCCTGACCCATTTTTTCGAACCGACCATCATCAGGCAAACAGGATTCCATCATGACCACACCTGCATTACTCGTTCTCGCTGACGGCAGCGTATTTCACGGCACATCAATCGGTTACGAAGGTTCGACTTCCGGCGAAGTCGTGTTCAACACTTCCATGACCGGCTATCAGGAAATCCTGACCGACCCGTCCTACTGCAAACAAATCGTTACCCTCACCTACCCGCACATCGGCAATACCGGCACCAACGCCGAAGACGAAGAAAGCCGCAGCGTTTATGCCGCAGGCTTGATTATCCGCGACCTGCCGCTGCTGCACAGCAATTTCCGCGCCTCCGAAAGCCTGCACGACTATCTGGTGCGCAACAAAACCGTCGCCATCGCTGACATCGACACCCGCCGCCTGACCACGCTGCTGCGCGAAAAAGGCGCACAAGGCGGCGCGATTCTGACCGGCGCGGACGCCACGGTTGAAAAAGCGCAAGAACTCATCGCTGCGTTCGGCAGCATGGTCGGCAAAGATTTGGCGAAAGAAGTTTCCTGCAAAGAAGCCTACGAATGGACCGAAGGTGAATGGGCGCTGGGCAAAGGTTTCGTTACCCCTGCCGAACAACCGTTCCACGTCGTCGCCTACGATTTCGGCGTGAAAACCAACATCCTGCGTATGCTTGCCGCACGCGGCTGCCGCCTGACCGTCGTCCCCGCCCAAACCAGCGCGGAAGACGTGTTGGCACTCAACCCAGATGGCGTGTTCCTCTCCAACGGCCCCGGCGACCCCGAGCCTTGCGACTACGCCATCGAAGCCGTGCAAAAACTGATGACAAGCGGCAAGCCCATCTTCGGCATCTGCTTGGGACACCAGCTCATCAGCCTCGCCATCGGCGCAAAAACCCTGAAAATGCACTTCAGCCACCACGGCGCGAACCACCCCGTGCAAGACTTGGACAGCGGCAAAGTCGTCATCACCAGCCAAAACCACGGTTTCGCCGTCGATGCCGACACCCTGCCCACCAACGCAAGAATTACCCACAAATCACTGTTCGACAACACCTTGCAAGGCATCGAGCTGACCGACAAACCCGTGTTCTGCTTCCAAGGCCACCCCGAAGCCAGCCCCGGCCCGCAGGATGTCGGCTATCTGTTTGACAAATTCATTGACAATATGAAAGCGGCAAAACAATAAACCGCCTTTTCAGACGACCTCTCAACTCAACAAAGGTCGTCTGAAAAATCAACCTCCCAACCCTCGAATCAGAAAGGAAAAGCATGACTGAAAAACAAATGCGCGTCCTCTCCGTCGTCGCCACCCTGACCGCAGTAGGCATGTACGTTTCCTATATCCCGCAAATCCAAAACAACCTCGCGGGCAACCCCGGCTCGCCGCTGCAACCCCTCGTCGCCGCCATCAACTGCACATTATGGGTTGCCTACGGTTTTTTGAAAGAAAAACGCGACTACCCCGTTATGCTGGCAAACGCCCCTGGTATCATTTTGGGCTTGATTACCTTTATCACCAGCTTTTAAGGAAGTTTTCAGACGGCCTGTGCAAAATAAAAACGCAAAAGGTCGTCTGAAAAAAGATTGTCTTGCCGCAACATTTAATTCAATCAGCAACCCCATCCCCTCTCCCGTGGGAGAGGGCTAGGGAGAGGGCAGCAAGCTGCAAGGCTTGCACAAACACCCCCGATAACAAAAATGAACCCGCCCGAAAAACTATTGACCGCCGACAACCCCGCCCTGCGCCAACGCTCCAAAGCCATGCGTCAAGAAATGAGCGAGGCGGAAGCAAAATTGTGGCAGCACCTGCGGGCAGGCCGTTTGAACGGCTATAAATTCCGTCGCCAGCAGCCGATGGGAAACTATATTGTTGATTTCATGTGCGTAACGCCCAAGCTGATTGTCGAAGCAGACGGCGGGCAGCACACAGAACAAGCCGCATACGACCACGCACGGACGGCATATCTCAACAGCTTGGGCTTTGCCGTGCTGCGGTTTTGGAATCACGAAATTTTGCAGCAGACAAACGATGTACTGGCGGAAATCCTGCGTGTGTTGCAAGAATTGGAAAAGCAGCCTGCACGGTAGCAGATGGCTGATTTTGATTGGATTTTTGAAAATTATAGGGTGCAGCCTGCCTGAATTGAGCATTTATAAAGGCCGTCTGAAAAGCAAAAAGCAGCCTGCACAACCTGTTTTCCTTGAGAAGCCTTAGTCCCAACAGCCTCCGGTCCTCTCTCCCCGTGGGAGAGAGTTAGAGAGAGGGTAACAAGCCGCAAGGCTTGTATTGGGGCGGTTAGGGTATTGGGAAAGATTGCCGCGATTTGGAAGAATACCCTCTCTCCAACCCTCCCCCACGGGGGAGGGAGTAGGTTGCAGCAGGTTCAAGCGTTGCAGGTCGTCTGAAAAAGAATGCCCGAAATATCAACGGCAGGAATTTTTCAGGTAGCCTTTATCGCAAGGCAGGTGGAATAAACGCCGCGAGCGTTTTTCAGACGGCCTTTGAACCCATCGGTAGTGTGTGTACCGCAAGGCACGCACGCGGTGGGTTGGGGTTGCAGGGAAAATAGAGAACGCGTGCGTACCGCACACACCCTACATGCGGGCTGCGGCTTGCTTCTGACACTGATGCCAGTTAATCTGGCAGTATCAGAAGTAGTCAAATCCAAGGCAAATAGCCGTAGAATTTGACGAAATTGTGGTCAGAAATTTTGCTGAACTTTTGATACTTGTTTTTTTAATTTCATTTCAGAAGCTTATCACTGATTTGGGTGATTTTGCTTCCTAAGCCCCAAACAAATTATTAGAATTTGAATAATATTATATGAAAAATCACGGATCCCCAAACAACCTCATTCCTATGGGCATGGTTTTATTAACTTTCATAATTTGTGCATTCGTTATTATTTTTATAATAGCAATAACAAATTGGGGCTGGATTAAAGAGGCTTATGCATGGATTATTAATAACAATGAATCCATAATTAAATTAGTTAGTTTAATATTGTTTCCCATATCATTTTTTCTTTATTCGTTAGCAACAAAAAAATACATGATAAACAATACTACTGAAGAAATGCTCAATTTCTTTAGCATTCCATACACGCTGCAAGAAGATAGTTTTATTATAAAAACAAACATAAATTATTGGCTTGAGTGCATTGAAAAAATAACCGTACTTGTTGCTATAGTAAGTATTTATTTAACTATAATACGTTTTTTCTCAGTTAATACACCTGTTGATGCTGTTGTATCGATAGTATCAATACTAATCATGCCAATATCAATAGTATTTTTATATATGCATTACTCCATGAAAATACTTACATCTTTAATTTTTAGAAAATATACTCCTGTAAAATTCAAAAAAGAAATTCGTGCAATTCCGTCTTCAACAAAAGAAAAGTTAAAAGAAAAGTTATCAAAAGAGAAGTTAAAAGAAATCCTTCCTGTATTATTTTACATTTTGCTTGTTTCCTTTGTTTCAACAGTCATGATTTTCTATTTCCCCATAATCATTGGTGTTCAAATGGCACCAACTAAACAAGAACCACTTGAATACTGTCAAATTAAAAATTTGCCACCTCAAACGCAAAACCACTGTAAAGAAAAAAGTAACCTTTTAAAAATAAAATAAGGAAATCCCCATGCCCAAACGTACCGACCTAAAATCCATCCTTATCATCGGCGCCGGCCCTATCGTTATCGGTCAGGCCTGCGAATTTGACTATTCGGGCGCACAGGCCTGCAAGGCTTTGCGTGAAGAAGGCTATAAAGTCATTCTGGTGAATTCCAACCCCGCCACCATCATGACCGACCCTGAAATGGCGGATGTTACCTACATCGAGCCGATTATGTGGCAGACGGTGGAGAAGATTATCGCCAAAGAGCGGCCCGATGCGATTCTGCCCACGATGGGCGGCCAGACCGCGCTGAACTGTGCGCTCGATTTGGCGCGCAACGGCGTGCTGGCGAAATACAATGTCGAGCTGATCGGCGCAACGGAAGATGCGATCGACAAGGCGGAAGACCGCGGCCGCTTTAAGGAGGCGATGGAGAAAATCGGCCTCTCCTGCCCGAAATCCTTTGTCTGCCACACGATGAACGAAGCCTTGGCAGCGCAGGAACAGGTCGGCTTTCCGACGCTGATTCGTCCGTCTTTCACGATGGGCGGTTCGGGCGGCGGCATTGCCTACAATAAAGACGAGTTTTTGGCGATTTGCGAACGCGGTTTCGATGCGTCGCCCACGCATGAGCTGTTGATTGAGCAGTCCGTGCTCGGCTGGAAAGAGTACGAGATGGAAGTGGTGCGCGACAAGGCGGACAACTGCATCATCATCTGTTCGATTGAAAACTTCGATCCGATGGGCGTGCATACGGGCGACTCGATTACGGTTGCGCCGGCGCAAACGCTGACGGACAAAGAATATCAAATCATGCGCAACGCTTCGTTGGCGGTATTGCGCGAAATTGGCGTGGATACGGGCGGCTCGAACGTGCAGTTTGCGGTAAACCCTGAAAACGGCGAGATGATTGTGATTGAAATGAACCCGCGCGTGAGCCGTTCGTCCGCGCTGGCTTCCAAAGCGACGGGCTTCCCGATTGCGAAGGTGGCGGCGAAACTGGCTGTCGGCTTTACGCTGGACGAGTTGCGCAACGACATCACCGGCGGCCGCACGCCCGCGTCGTTCGAGCCTTCCATCGACTATGTCGTGACCAAAATCCCGCGTTTCGCGTTTGAAAAATTCCCCGCTGCAGACGACCGCCTGACCACGCAGATGAAATCGGTGGGCGAAGTGATGGCGATGGGCCGCACCATTCAGGAAAGCTTCCAAAAAGCCTTGCGCGGTTTGGAAACCGGCTTGTGCGGCTTCAATCCGAGAAGCTCCGACAAAGCGGAAATTCGCCGCGAACTGGCCAACCCCGGCCCCGAGCGTATGCTGTTTGTGGCAGACGCGTTCCGCACGGGCTTCACGCTGGAAGAAATCCACGAAATCTGCGCCATCGACCCTTGGTTCTTGGCGCAAATCGAAGACTTGGTGAAAGAAGAGCAGCAGGTAAGTGCAGGCTGCCTGCAAGATTTGGATTTCTCCGCCTTACGTCGTCTGAAACGCAAAGGCTTCTCCGACAAACGCATCGCGCAGCTTTTGGGCGTAAAAGAAAAAGAAGTGCGCGAACACCGCTATGCGCTGAACCTGCATCCCGTGTATAAACGCGTCGATACCTGCGCCGCCGAGTTCGCCACCGAAACCGCCTACCTCTACTCTACTTATGAAGAAGAATGCGAAGCGCGTCCTTCCGACCGTAAAAAAGTGATGATTCTCGGCGGCGGTCCGAACCGCATCGGCCAAGGCATCGAGTTTGACTACTGCTGCGTTCACGCCGCGCTTGCCCTGCGCGAATCGGGCTTTGAAACCATCATGGTGAACTGCAACCCCGAAACCGTGTCCACCGACTTCGACACTAGCGACCGCCTGTATTTCGAGCCGCTGACGCTGGAAGACGTGTTGGAAATCGTCCGCACCGAAAACCCGTGGGGCGTGATTGTGCATTACGGCGGCCAAACCCCGCTCAAACTCGCCAACGCGCTGGTTGAAAACGGCGTGAACATCATCGGCACGTCCGCCGACAGCATCGACGCCGCCGAAGACCGCGAACGCTTCCAAAAAGTGTTGAACGACTTAGGCCTGCGCCAACCACCCAACCGCATCGCCCACAACGAAGAAGAAGCGCTCGTCAAAGCCGAAGAAATCGGCTATCCGCTGGTCGTTCGCCCGTCTTACGTCCTCGGCGGCCGCGCCATGCAGGTTGTCCATTCCGCTGAAGAGCTGCAAAAATACATGCGCGAAGCCGTGCAGGTATCCGAAGACAGCCCTGTATTGCTCGACTTCTTCCTGAACAACGCGATTGAAGTCGATGTGGACTGCGTTTCAGACGGCAAAGACGTCGTTATCGGCGGCATCATGCAACACGTCGAACAGGCAGGCATCCACTCCGGCGACTCCGGCTGCTCGCTGCCGCCCTACTCGCTCAGCGAAGAAATCCAAGACGAAATCCGCCGCCAAACCAAAGCCATGGCGTACGCGCTGGGCGTGGTCGGCCTGATGAACGTACAGTTTGCCGTGCAGGACGGCGTGGTGTTCGTGCTGGAAGTAAACCCGCGCGCCAGCCGTACCGTTCCCTTCGTCTCCAAAGCCACCGGCGTGCCGCTCGCCAAAGTCGGCGCGCGCTGCATGGCAGGCATTTCCCTGCAAGAGCAAGGCGTGGAAAAAGAAGTCGTCCCCGATTTCTATGCCGTTAAAGAAGCCGTCTTCCCCTTCATCAAATTCCCCGGCGTGGACACCATCCTCGGCCCCGAAATGCGCTCCACCGGCGAAGTGATGGGCGTGGGCGCAAGCTTCGGCGAAGCCTACTACAAAGCCCAACTCGGCGCAGGCGAACGCCTGAACCCGACCGGCAAAATCTTCCTCGCCGTGCGCGACGAAGACAAACCGCTCATCGTCAAAACCGCGCAAAACTTCCAAGCACTCGGCTACGGCGTCTGCGCTACACGCGGCACCGCCGAATACCTGAAAGAGCACGGCATCATCGTGCAAGCGGTGAACAAAGTGCAGGAAGGTCGCCCGCACATCGTGGACGCGATTAAAAACGGCGAAATCGCGCTGGTGGTCAACACCGTCAGCAGCTCGGCGCAATCTATCGCCGACAGCCACAGCATCCGCCGCACCTCCCTCACCCAACGCGTGCCGCAATACACCACCATCGCCGGCGGCGAAGCCATGAGCGAAGGCGCAAAAAGCCGCGACCACTTGGGCGTGTATAGCGTACAGGAATTGCATGGCCGTCTGAAAAACAAAGCCTAATCAATCCTATCGGATTTAAATAGCTAAAAGGCCCCGTCTGAAACCTGATTGCTCAGTTTCAGACGGCCTTTTCATATTTCAAATTCAAACCGTCTGTCCATCAAAACAACCTTTTCTGCCATCTCCAAACAAGCAATAGCAACATGAAATATAATTTCGTTATTGATTGGATTCATACGACAAAATTGTTGTTTTTTCATCATAATCCAAAAATATCGAGTTTAACGCCTATTCTCCTTGCTTTATAATGGCCGTCTGAAATAAAAATACAATTAAAGCAAAAGCATGTCTTTGCAACTTAAGCAGATTTGCATAATTAAACATATGCTTTAATCATAATAATGATAAAATAATACGGCTTTCCTCTAAATTAAAGGGAAAACTGCACAAGAAACGGAAAATAAAATGAGTGTCGGATTATTGCGTGTTTTGGTTCAAAGCCAGACCATCTCAAATCAACAAGCGGAACATTACAACAGCCTTTTACAATCGGGCAAAGAAATCCTGCCCAACCTGTTTTCAGACGGCATCATCTCCCCTAAAGCTTTGGGAGAGTTGGTTGCGCGCGTATTCAGCTATCCCCTTTTGGATTTGCGCTACTACCCGCGCAATAATGTAGTCAGCGACATTCTGACGGAAGAGCAAATGGTGCAAAACCGTTGCATTCCGATTTTCAAACGCGGACGCAAGGTTTATTTCGCCGTATCCGATCCGACCCAAATCCAAAACTTTCAAAAAATTGCTTTTGCTTCAGGTTTAAGTGTCGACTTGGTAGTAGTTCCAGACGACCAGCTCAGCTCATTGCTGGAATGGCTGGGACAACGTTCGACCACCATTCTGAAAGAAATCAACGACGAACATGAAGCAACGCAGCAATCGCAATCGCTTTATATCGACAATGAAGAGGCTGAAGACGGCCCTATCCCCCGCTTCATCCATAAAACCTTATCCGATGCCCTGAACGCGAGCGCATCGGACATCCACTTTGAATTCTACGAACAAATGGCGCGCGTTCGTTTCCGCGTGGACGGGCAGTTGCGTGAAGTCGTACAGCCTCCTGTCGCAGTACGCGGCCAGTTGGCATCGCGTATCAAAGTGATGGCGCGTTTGGATATTTCCGAAAAACGTATTCCTCAAGACGGCAGAATTCAAATTGCCTTCCATAAACACGGCCGTCCGATTGACTTTCGTGTCAGCACGTTGCCGACATTGTTTGGCGAAAAAGTGGTGATGCGTATCCTAAATTCCGATGGGACATCGCTCAATATCGACCAGCTCGGTTTAGAGCCTTTCCAAAAAGAAATGCTGCTTGAGGCCATCAACCGCCCTTACGGCATGGTATTGGTTACAGGTCCGACAGGTTCTGGTAAAACCGTTTCGCTCTATACCTGCCTGAGTATTTTGAACACGGAAGATGTGAACATTTCAACGGCAGAAGATCCGGCCGAGATTAATCTGCCGGGCGTCAACCAAGTTAACGTCAATGAAAAGCAAGGCCTGACGTTTGCTGCTGCCCTCCGATCCTTCTTACGTCAAGATCCTGATATTATTATGGTCGGTGAGATTCGGGACTTGGAAACCGCCGACATCGCCATTAAAGCCGCCCAAACCGGCCACATGGTTTTCTCAACCCTGCATACCAATAATGCACCGGCCACGCTGTCCCGCCTTTTAAACATGGGCGTAGCGCCTTTCAACATCGCCAGCTCGGTCAGCCTGATTATGGCGCAAAGGCTGTTGCGCAGACTGTGTCCAAACTGCAAACGCGAAGTTGAACGCCCGCCGGTTCCGGCATTGAAAAAAGCCGGCTTTACCGATGCGGACTTGGCTCAAGATTGGAAACTCTACCGCCCGGTTGGCTGCGACAGCTGCCGCGACAAAGGCTTTAAAGGCCGCGTCGGTATTTATGAAGTCATGCCGGTCAGCGATGAAATGCAAAAAGTCATTATGAACAACGGTACAGAAGTTGATATCATGAACATGGCCTATCAGGAAGGCATGGTAGACTTGCGTCGCGCCGGCCTCATGAAAGTCATGCAAGGCCTGACCTCGTTGGAAGAAGTGACTGCTCATACCAATGACTAAACTGCCATATTTTCGAAAATTAAAATAAAGCGGCACGGGGAAACAGTCCGCTTTATTTCTTACTAACAAGGGATAACACATGGCTCAAGCAGAGCAAAAAAGAAGTCTGTTCGGCTCAAGAAGCAAAGGCAAGCGTTTTACTTTTGAAGGAAAAAATACCAAGACCGAACGTCTTGTCCATGGTGAAGTAGTTGCCAAAGACGAAGAAGAAGCACGCAAGAAACTCCAACGCAGAGGCATTCGTCCTTTGCGTATCAGCAAAGTTAAAACCGCACGCAAACGCCGTATTACCCAAGAAGACATTACAGTGTTCACCCGCCAACTGGCAACGATGATGAAGGCAGGCTTGCCGCTGATGCAGGCTTTTGAAATCGTTGCGCGCGGCCACTCCAATCCGAGCATGACCGAAATGCTGATGCAGGTTCGCTCCGATGTCGAACAAGGCAGCGCATTGGGTAAATCGTTCTCCAAATATCCAAAATATTTCGACCGCTTTTATTGCAATCTGGTCAGCGCAGGCGAGTCCGGCGGCGTACTGGAAAACCTATTGGACAAACTGGCTGTCTATAAAGAAAAAACGCAAGCCATTAAGAAAAAGGTTAAAACCGCACTGACCTACCCGATTGCCATTATTGTGGTGGCAATTGCACTTATCTTCATCATGATGATGTTTGTACTGCCTGCCTTTAAAGAAGTTTATGCCAATATGGGGGCAGAGCTGCCAAGCCTTACCCAACTCGTCATGAGCTTGTCCGATTTATTCGTCGACTATGGCTGGATTATGATCATCCTTTTGATTGTTTCCGCCTTCGGCCTGTACAAACTCCATGAAAAATCGCCTACCTTCCAAAAACGAATCGATGCTCTGATTTTGAGACTCCCTGTTTTTGGCGCCATCGTCCGTAAAGCAACCATTGCCCGTTGGGCGCGTACGACTTCCACCCTCTTCGCAGCCGGCGTTCCTTTGGTGGAAGTATTAGATTCAGTTGCAGGCGCATCCGGCAATATTCTCTATGAAGAAGCCACTCAAGACATCCGCGCCAAGGTAACCCAAGGTCTGTCGCTGACATCCAGTATGCAAAGTACGGATATGTTCCCCAATATGGTGATCCAAATGGCGGCCATCGGCGAAGAGTCAGGCTCTTTGGACGATATGCTGAACAAAGCTGCCGAATTCTACGAAGATGAAGTAGACAACTCCGTCTCCCGATTGTCTCACTTGATGGAGTCTATCATCATGGTGGTATTGGGTTCGCTCATCGGTATCTTGCTGATTGCCATGTATCTGCCGCTGTTTAACTTGGGTAATGTCGTAGGTTGATATGCTTGATAGTATTTACTCTGCCATCGACGCCCTCTCCGTTCTTGCGCCATTCGCCATTCCTTTAGCCGTTATTTTAGGATTGCTGATTGGCAGCTTTCTAAACGTTGTCATTTATCGCACGCCGATAATGATGGAACGCGAATGGACACAATTTTCTAAAGAGCATTTGGGCATCAAGCTGACAGATGAAGAAAAACAGCCATTTAATCTGTGCAAACCGAATTCACGCTGCCCAAAATGCAAAAACCCAGTCAAACCTTGGCAAAACATCCCCATCCTCAGCTATGTTTTACTGGGCGGGAAATGCCACTCCTGCAAAACCGCTATCGGCATACGCTATCCGCTGATTGAGCTGCTGACAAGTGTCTTATTCAGTATTGTCGCGTGGCAATACGGCTGGTCATGTACAACTATTGGTGGATTAATTTTGACTGCCATATTGATTGCGCTGACCTTTATTGATGCCGATACACAATATTTACCCGACAGCCTGACTCAGCCCCTAATCTGGATCGGCCTGCTGTTTAATCTGAATGACACATTCGTACCCCTGCATTCAGCCGTTTTAGGCGCAATCGCAGGCTATATGAGCCTTTATACTTTATGCGCCGTCTATAAACTTCTGACCGGTAAAATCGGCATGGGCAATGGCGACTTCAAACTTTTGGCCGCGCTCGGGGCATGGCTGGGCGTAGGTATCTTGCCTGTTCTGATCTTCATGGCTGCCTTAGTCGGACTGGTGGGCGCACTCATTGCCCGCGTTGGTAAAGGTCAATATTTTGCTTTTGGTCCCAGCCTTGCTGTAGCAGGATGGATTATTTTGGTTGCCAATGCACCTATTACCCAACTGGTACAATGGTGGCTCGTACAATCAGGATTCCGATAATGACATTATGGATAGGCTTGACCGGCGGTATCGGTAGCGGTAAATCATCTATTGCCCAAATGTTTGCCGAACTTGGCGCACCCATTATTGATGCCGATGCCATCAGCCGTTCACTGACCGCTGAAAACGGTGAAGCCCTTCCTGCCATCCGCCAGCTTTTCGGCGATGAGGTTTTTGACAGTGAAGGCCGTCTGAATCGTATGGCTTTACGGGAAGAAGTTTTCAGACGGCCTCAATCCAAAAAACAACTGGAAAACCTGCTTCTGCCATTAATCTTAAACAAAATCCAGCAGCAGAAACAACAACTTGCCTCATCCGCCTACGGCATTGTCGATGTACCGCTTTTGATTGAGAATCCGGCATTTAAAGCGGAGACTGACCGCATTTTGGTTGTAGATGTTCCAGAGTCCGTCCAAATCGAACGCGTACATCAACGCAATGGTTTTTCAAAAGAACAAACGCGTCAAATCATGGCCACCCAAGCTTCTCGATGTGAAAGACTGCTGCATGCCGACGATGTATTGGATAATACTCATAGCATGGAAGAAGCAAAAATCAAGGTTGCCCGCTTGCATCAATACTATCAATCCATTGCACAATCACTGAAAGAAACTGCATGACCGCTCCTGTTGTAAAATGTCCAACTTGCCACAAAGAAGTCGTTTGGAACACCGACAGCCCCTACCGCCCTTTCTGCAGCAAACGGTGCAAACTCATTGATTTAGGCGAATGGGCACAAGAAAAATACACCGTTTCTTCGGAAGACGACCCCTTTTCAGACCTGTTGGACGGCAAATAAACTGCGCTGTTTCCTTCAGCCTATTCAAAACAGGCTCAAAACAGTAAAATACCCTCTTTATTCCAATCTATTCCATCCACCATGCTCACCTTCCAACAAATTATTTTCAAATTACAAAACTACTGGGCAGACAAAGGCTGTACCGTTATCCAACCTTTCGATATGGAAGTCGGTGCCGGTACTTCGCATCCAGCCACCTGCCTGCGCGCGTTAGGCCCAGAGCCTTGGTTTGCCGCTTACGTTCAACCCAGCCGCCGCCCCAAAGACGGCCGCTATGGCGACAACCCCAACCGCCTGCAACACTACTATCAATTCCAAGTTGTGCTCAAACCTGCACCGGCCAATATTCAAGACCTATACCTCAATTCCCTGCGCGAATTGGGTATCGACCCTAAAGTACACGATATCCGCTTTGTAGAAGACGACTGGGAAAACCCTACTCTCGGCGCTTGGGGCTTGGGTTGGGAAGTTTGGCTCAACGGCATGGAAGTAACCCAATTCACCTACTTCCAACAAGTCGGTGGCATTGACTGCTCCCCTGTACTCGGTGAAATCACCTACGGTATCGAGCGTCTCGCCATGTATCTGCAAGGCGTGGAAAACGTATACGACCTCGTTTGGGCAAAAACTCTTGATGGCAACATCGTCACTTACGGCGACGTTTATCATCAAAATGAAGTCGAGCAATCCACCTACAACTTCGAATACAGCGATGCCGATTGGCTCTTGCGCCAATTCAACGACTATGAAGAACAAGCCAAACGCCTGCTTGCAGTTGAAGATACCAGTCTTGCCCTGCCTGCTTACGAGCTTGTACTCAAAGCCGGTCATACGTTCAACCTCTTGGATGCACGCGGCGCCATTTCTGTTACCGAACGCGCAACCTACATCGGCCGTATTCGCGCACTGAGCCGTATCGTTGCACAAAAATTCGTTGAAAGCCGCGAAAAACTGGGTTTCCCGTTACTTAAAAACCAATAAGCCCGCACATGCTTATCACGCCGCCCTTTGATATATTCAAGTGGCGGCGTTTCTATTTTCAGACGGCCTTAACGCCGATGCCATCGCAAACACTTCCTGCCTGCTTTCAGGTAAAATAAGCCCTTTATTACATAAGCCGTCTGAAAACATGAGTTCATCCTCTTCTAAAAAAATTCCCTTTTTCTTACTTTCCCTCGTTGCCATCATTCTTGACCAACTGAGCAAATGGGAAATCTTGAAACACTTTACCGAAGGCGAACGCCTCAATATCATTCCAGGCTTCTTTGACCTGACCCTTGCCTATAATCCAGGCGCGGCATTCAGCTTTTTGGCCGACCAAGGCGGCTGGCAGAAATTCTTCTTTTTAGGTCTGGCCGTCGTTATCAGCTTGTATTTAGCCCGTGCCATTTTGCGTGATGAGTTTGGCTGCTGGGGCAAACCAGGGGCTGCCATGATTATCGGCGGCGCGATTGGCAATGTGGTTGACCGTCTGATTCACGGCCACGTTGTCGATTTTCTGCTTTTCTATTGGCAAAACTGGTTCTACCCCGCATTTAACATTGCCGACAGCTTTATCTGCGTTGGCGCAGTTTGCTTGGTAATAGACGGTTTGCTGCACAAAAAAACACCTTCAAACGACACAAAGGCCGTCTGAAAACGGAACACACATGACTCAAAAAACCATTATCCTTGCCAATCCCCGCGGCTTCTGTGCCGGTGTTGACCGTGCCATCAGCATTGTTGAACGTGCACTCGAAGAATTCGGCGCGCCTATTTACGTCCGCCATGAGGTCGTTCACAACAAATTCGTCGTCGACAATCTGCGGGCAAAAGGTGCCGTATTTGTCGATAACTTGGCAGATGTCCCAAAAGGCGCAACACTGATTTACTCAGCTCACGGCGTATCCAAAGCCGTACAGGAAGAAGCGGCACAACGTGGTTTCCGCGTTTTTGATGCCACCTGCCCTCTGGTAACCAAAGTCCATAAAGAAGTAGCCCGCCTCGATGAGCAAGATTACGAAATTATCATGATCGGCCACAAAGGCCACGTCGAAGTAGAAGGCACAATGGGACAATTACCTCCGGGTAAAATGTTTCTGGTTGAGACAGTGGAAGATGTGGCCGGACTGAACGTCAAAAATCCTGACAAACTTGCCTACGTCAGCCAAACCACTTTATCGATAGACGAAACCAAAGACATCATTGCAGCTTTAAATCAACGCTTTCCCAATATCCGTAATCCGCACAAAGAAGACATCTGCTACGCCACAACCAACCGCCAAACTGCTGTTAAAGAATTGGCCGAAGAATGCGATCTCGTAATTGTTGTCGGTTCACCCAACTCTTCCAACAGCAACCGCTTGCGTGAAGTAGCCGCATTGCGCGGAGTTGATGCCTATATGGTCGATAATGCCTCCTATCTGAAAAAAGAATGGTTTGAAAACAAAACCAAGGTCGGTGTAACTGCCGGTGCATCTGCGCCCGAAGTCTTGGTTCGAGAAGTCTTACAAACCATTCAAGATTGGGGACATGAGACCATACGCGAAGGAGAAGGCGCAGAAGAAAGCATTGTATTTGTCTTGCCCAAAGAGTTGCGTCGTGAGGGCGAAAACAAACAGATCCTAAATAAAGGGTAAGTTTGTTATTTGCTTTATTTGAAAACTTAAGGCCGTCTGAAAACTTTCAGACGGCCTTAAGTTTATTCTGCTAATAAAAAAGACCCGCCTTTAAGGCAGGTCTTTTCATGCATGATCCTGATTATTTATCAGAAGTATGTTGCTGACGGCGCAAGATAGCCGGAATTTCAAAGTCATCCAGTACAGACTGGTTGCTGAAATCAGCCGCAGTCAGATTCATAGAACGGATATTGCGGTTGGTACGAACCAAACTTTCAGCACTGCTTTGGCTTTGAGCTTGAGGCACTTCTGCCGCACCGCGTACCAATTGTTGGGTACGGGCAGCAGCGCGCAGTTGGTTGTCAGTACCGTTTTCTTTCAAGCCAGTAGCAATGATGGTAATACGGATAGCGTCTTCGCTCATACTCTCGTCTTCGGCAGCACCAAATTTGCATTCCACTTCAGGGTGTGCATTTTGGTTGACGATACGCATAATCTCGTTGAACTCAGACATTTTCAGGCAGCCAGGAGCAGTGGTAATGTTTACCAATACACCGCGTGCGCCATCCAAAGTAACGTTATCCAAGAGCGGGCTGGAGATAGCTTGATCAGTAGCCAAACGGGCACGGTCGATACCTTGCGCGAAACCTGAACCCATCATGGCGATACCGCGATTGCTCATCACGGTTTTCACGTCGGCGAAGTCCAAGTTGATCATGTCGCTAGGGCAAGTCACCACTTCGGAAATACCGGCAACCGCATCACGCAGTACATTGTCTGCTGCACGGAAAGCTTCGCGCATGGTCACGTCTTCGCCCAAGGCAGTCATCAATTTGTCGTTAGGGATAATAATCAGGGAATCGACGCGCTCTTTGAGCTGTTCCAAACCTGCTTGAGCGATATGTACGCGCTTGCCTTCATAAGCAAACGGACGGGTTACAACCGCAACGGTCAGGATACCCATTTCTTTAGCGATTTCAGCCACGACAGGAGCAGAGCCGGTACCTGTACCGCCACCCATACCGGTAGTGATGAACAGCATGTTTGCACCGCGGATGGCATCCTCGATGGCTTCGCGATCTTCTTGGGCAGCGGCGCGGCCGATTTCAGGATTTGCACCGGCACCCAAACCGCGAGTCAGGTTTGTACCCAATTGAATGCGTTTAGCCGCATTGTTTTTAGCCAATGATTGCGCATCGGTATTGGCACTGATGAACTCAACACCATGAATAGTGTTGGCAACCATGTTGTTGATGGCATTACAGCCGCCGCCGCCCAAACCGATAACTTTAATAACAGCAGGGCTCGTTGCTGATTCTGCTACGTCGTAAACAAATTCCATTCAATAATCCTCCGCGCCCCGCTTTATAAGGACGGTTCAAAAATAACTTATTATCCGTATTATATAAGAAGTATCCAGATACTGGCAAAAATCTTCTTACCATTCGGCTGTCGGCGTTATATTTTTACTACATTTTTTAACAGAAAATATACAAGTTTTAAATTATCCACTTGACAATTATTTAAAACCGTTTAATTCCACTTAAATATTCAGGACAAACGGTTGCTACACAGTCCGCCCTGAAAACTTTTATCAGAAATTGTCTTTAACGAATTTCATTATTCTTGCCCACAGACTGATTTTTTCAGCCTGATCATGAACCACAATGGCACCTGTCACCGGCGCACCGTCTTCCTCCCCTCTTGCCGCCTGCAAAAGACCGATGGCGGTTGAATAGCGTGGATTGCGGATACGCTCAGATACGCCGCCCATTTCTTGTGGAACACCGATACGCGCCGGCAGGTTGAATACTTCTTCCGCCAACTCAACAATACCGGTCAACATAGAAGCACCACCGGTCAAAACAATACCGGAAGTTAACACTTCTTCAGGGAAACCAGAGCGGCGTAATTCGTTCAGCGTCAATTCCAAAATTTCTTCTACGCGCGGACCGATGATTTCAGCCAATACACGGCGTGAAATTTGACGCGATTGACGGTCGCCAACGCTAGGGACTTCAATCATTTCATCCAAGCCGTCCATAGTCGGAATCGCAGCGCCGTAATGGATTTTGATGTACTCAGCTGCACTGTGCGGCGTACGCAAGGCCTGTGCCAAGTCTTTGGTAATCAAATCGCCGGCAACGGGAATAACCGCGGTATGGCGGATGGCGCCATTGGTATAAACCGCGATGTCGGTTGTACCGCCACCAATGTCGATGACGCACACACCCAAATCTTTTTCGTCTTCAGTCAAAACGGCGTGACCGCTTGCCAAAGGCTGAAGCATGATTTGATCCATTTGCAGGCCGCAACGTTGGATACATTTTTGGATATTTTGCAACGCAGTGTTCGCACCGGTAATGATGTGTACACGGGTATCCAAACGCACGCCGCTCATGCCGATAGGCTCTTTCACACCGGGTTGGTTGTCGATGATGTACTCTTGAACCACGGTATGCAAAATGTTGTGATCAGGCGGAATATTGATGGCTTTGGCCGTTTCGATGGCACGATCAATGTCGGTTTGCGATACTTCACCATCTTTAATTTTGACCACGCCTTGTGAATTCAGGCTGCGGATATGGTTACCGGCAATACCGGTGACGACGTGGGAAATTTTGGTATCTGCCATCAGCTCGGCATCTTCTACCGCCTGACGAATGGCTTGCGCAGTGGCGTCAATGTTGGTCACCATACCTGCACGCAGACCGCGTGAAGGGCTTTGACCCAAGCCAACAATGTGGATTTCGTTATCTTCCCGAATCTCGCCGATTAAGGCGATGACCTTGGACGTACCAATGTCTAAGGCACTGATATATTTATTTTGTTGTTGTTCCATAATTGCTCGTTCGCTATGTTGTCTGACTGACGGTTTGATTATTTTTGAAACAAGATTGCTTCACGTCTAATCGGCTATTCACTGTCGGAAGGGTTTTCAGACGGCCGGTAACGGACTGAAAAACCATCCTTATAACGCATATCGATATACTCGATACGGCTTTGTTTTTCACGCAGCAACGATGGCCAAATCTGGGCAAACTGCTGCAAACGTTTGATTTCGTTTTCACGCCCCAATCGCACGGTAATGCCGTTGTTCAATACAAGCAGCCATGCCGAACGCGGCGTGTAGATCAATTCTTTGATGGTCAGTTTCAACGGGCTCAAAATTCCGGAAAAGTCCGCATAATGTTTGACCATGTCTTTGCCTGTCCCCTGCTGCCCTTCAAATATAGGCAGGCCCTGTTTCAGGCTTGCGGCAAACACATTGCCCTTACTGTCCACCAAGCCGCCAGCGCGCCAGTGTGCAACCGGCACACGCTCAGTCAGGATAATTTCCACGGTTTCCGGAAAACGACGGCGTACCATTGCCGAGTCAATCCAAGGCAACTCCTGAAAAGCGGCCTGCGCTGAATCAATATCGGCGCGGAACATATTACCCCTGATATGCTCTCGTGCAACAGTTTGCAATTCTTTGCTGGAAGCATATTTCAGCTTGCCCTGAATGGCAATCTGTTTCACAGGGAAATATTTGGAATTATAAAGCCAAGCTATGCCCGAACCTATCAGTAGAAAGGTCATCAGCACCAATAGCCGGCGGGTCAGTCGACCCAGTGCGCCTGCATCATCCCACATGAGCGGTCTTCAAAATCTCAATACATAAATCAGCAAAATCCACGCCGGTATGGCCCGCAGATTTTGGCACCAAACTGTGGCTGGTCATGCCGGGCAAGGTATTGATTTCCAAGAGATACAGTTTACCGTCTGTATCTTTCAGAAAGTCCACGCGCGAACAGCCGTCCGCACCAATCGCCTGCGCGCCACGCACAGCGAGTTCGCGCATCAGTTTTTCCTCCGCCTCGCTCAAGTCTTCGGACGGACATTGATAAACAGTGTCGTCGCGGTTGTATTTGGCTTCGTAGTCGTAGAACTCGGTAGCCGGGATGATGTGTATGCTGGGCAGGCCTTTGCCGTTCAACACGGGACAGGAATATTCGCCGCCGCCGATGAACCGTTCGGCAATAATTTCGCCTTGAAGGTGTTTCAGCTCTTCGTAAACGCTTTTCAGACGACCTTTTTCTTTCACTTTCACAACGCCGACGCTACTGCCTTCGGCTGCCGGTTTAACAAACATGGGCAAGCCAAGTTGCTGTTCGACAGCATCGAAATCGGAATCTTCATGTAAAACGGCGAACTCAGGAACAGGCAGCCCCAAGGCTTGCCAAATCAGCTTGCAGCGGTATTTGTCCATACCAATGGCGGAAGCGGCAACGCCGCTGCCGGTATAAGGAATGCCCAACAATTCCAACGCGCCTTGAACAGCGCCGTCTTCGCCGTAAGTGCCGTGGAGGATATTGAAAGCAGTTTGGAAACCTTGAGTTTTCAATTCCGCCAAGGGTGTTTCTTTAGGATCGAAGGCGTGTGCGTCTATGCCTTTGCTTTTTAAGGCATTCAAAATGGCGGCACCGCTATCCAGCGAGATTTCGCGTTCACTGGAAAAGCCGCCCATCAATACGGCTACTTTGCCAAAATTCTGCATTGTTTTTGTTCTTTCTTGATTGCTTCTTTGTTTGATACAGGTCGTCTGAAAACGAATCGGGTTTTCAGACGACCTTAATCTTGCTTACCAACCCGATGGAACATCGCTTCATCAGGCGGCTATCGCGGCATCACGATAAAATTTCCGCCTCAGGCTTTTTTCGACAACTCCAGCATCGCGGCAGGAACGCGGTTGATGCTGCCTGCACCCATATTCAACACAACATCGCCGTCTTGCAAAACATTCATCAGCATTTGCGGCAAATCAGCAACGTTTTCGCAGTAAATCGGCTCAAGTTTGCCCAATACGCGGATGGCACGGGCAAGGGCGCGGGAGTCGGCGGCGGCAATCGGCTCTTCGCCTGCGGCATAAACTTCGGTCAACACCAGCGCATCAACGGTATTGAGGACTTTGGTAAAGTCTTCAAACAAATCGCGTGTACGGGTATAACGGTGCGGTTGGAAAGCCAATACCAAGCGTTTTTCAGGGTATGCACCGCGCGCAGCGGAAAGGGTTGCCGCCATTTCGACAGGATGGTGGCCATAATCGTCCACCAGCAAAGCAGTGCCGCCGTTTGGCAATTTGATGTCGCCATATTTTTGGAAGCGGCGGCCGACACCTTCAAAGCCAAGCAAGCCTTTTTGGATCGCTTCAACCGATGCGCCAACTTCCAGCGCAACTCCGATAGCCGCCAACGCATTGAGGACGTTGTGGCGGCCGGGCATATTCAAAACAACTTCAAACGGCTCTTGCTCATGTCCTTTCATTTGGACATGAACGGTAAATTTCATTTGCGCACCGATGTTTTCGATGTCGGTTGCGTAGATATCGGCATTATCGTCCAAGCCGTAAGTCGCGTAAGGCTTGCTCACTTTGGGCAAAATCGCGCGGACGTGTTCGCTGTCAATACACAAGAAGGCCTTACCGTAAAACGGCATACGGTGGATGAAATCAACAAACGCCTGATGCAGCTTCTCAACACTGTGGCCGTAAGTGTCCATATGGTCTTCGTCGATATTGGTCACAACGGACATAATCGGAGTCAGGTACAGGAAAGAGGCATCGGATTCGTCGGCTTCGGCGACGATGTATTCGCCTTTGCCCAAACGGGCATTGGTACCTGCGGCATTGAGTTTGCCGCCGATCACGAAAGTGGGGTCGAGACCTGCCGCACCGAGGATGGAGGCGGTCAGACTGGTGGTCGTGGTTTTGCCGTGCGTACCGGCAATGGCGATGCCGTCACGGAAGCGCATCAGTTCCGCCAGCATCAGGGCGCGGGGAATGACGGGGATTTGCTGCTCCAGCGCGGCGACGACTTCGGGATTGTCTTTTTTGACGGCGGTAGAGGTAACGACGACATCCGCACCGTTGACGTGTTCGGCGGTATGACCGGGATAAACTTGAATACCCAAGCTGCTCAAATGCTCAGTAACAGCATTACGCGCCTGATCCGAACCGGAAACTTTAAAGCCCAAATTGTGTAAAACTTCGGCAATACCGCTCATGCCGACGCCGCCGATTCCGACAAAATGGATGTTGGTAACTCGATTTTTCATCATAACGTTGCGTTCCGGTTGGTTTTTAGTGCGTAAAGGCGTTATTTTAAAGGGCTATCCGCTTCTGCGCCATAGTTTTCTTGTAAATTAAAGATGTTTTGGCATACAGGATTTCACATTGGTGGCAATATGGGTAAAAATGAAGTTGAGTTCAGCGGCGAATCTTCGCTTTTTTGCCCGTTTTTAAACTTGATTTCAGCTAACAAAACACCAGCAAAAACAAAACATAAGGTCGTCTGAAAACCGTTTTCAGACGACCTCTCACTTATCAACTTGACGGCATCTGTATCCTCATCAAGCGCATATCCAGTTTGCGCCGTCCCCACGCGGTTGCATACAAAAGGCGCAAAAGCCACGGATAACGCGGTTTGCAGACGCTGCTCAAACCGGCTTCTTCAATAATTTCCACACCCGGCATCAGCCGCAGAATGTCGTCCACTCCGCTTATCGCCAAGCGGAACTCGGGCGGTTTGTCCATTTTACCGAGCGCGTCGTGGTGTTTGCTTTGTCCGATGTAGGCTTTGGGGATAGTGTCAAAAGCAAGTTGGGCATTCGGCAGACGGCGAGCAACCTGTTTGAAAAAATCCTGCACTTGCGTTTCTTCGAAATACATCAACACGCCTTCGATCACGAGCAACACGGGTTTGCCGTGCGCTGCGACGGTGTTCATCCACGCTTCGTCGAACATGGACGCGCCCAGATAATGATTGTCCGATTCAGGCAGCAGCATGCGCCGCACTTCAATCACTTCGGGTAAATCCAAATCATACCAAGCGGTAATGCGCGGCTTGCCCAAGCGTTCGTAACGCGCATCCAGCCCCGCGCCGATTTGCACGACGACGGCATCGGGATGTTCGGCGATAAAGTGCCGGGTCATATCGTCCAACAGCTTCGCCCGCCCGCAACAGCCGACCTGCGATGCTTTGACTTTGGCAAACTTGCTGAAGTCGTAGTCAATCTTGTCCAACATCCGCACGGCTTCGTCATCGCGCAAAAGCGGCTGCGCCCTACCCTGCTCTACTGCCTTCGCCCACAGGGGGATCAGCATGGTACTGGACAGGGCGGAAATGGTTTCGGGAGAGATTTTTGCAGACATGGCAGCCTCCAATGAGAGAGATTCCTATTTACATCATACTCCCGCACAATAAGGCTGCCAAGCTACAAAAAGGTCGTCTGAAACCTGTTTTTTTGGTTTTCAGACGACCTCTGTTTCGTTCATCACATTATGTCATCATGCCGTACACGCGATGGCGGCTTCCGCCACATCGTCCGCACTGTGCGGCAACGCCAACGTACGGGCATTTTTCGCCCATTTCAGGCATTTTTCACGGTTTAATCCGCCGAGGATTTCGGCCAGTTTTTCTGCCGTCAGTTGAGTTTGCGGCAGCAGCAAACCAGCTTCGGCCTGCACCATAAAGCGCGCATTAGCTGTTTGATGGTCGTCTACCGCGTGCGGATACGGCACCAGCAATGCACCCAAACCTGCAACCGTCAGCTCGGCAATCGTCAGCGCGCCGGCACGGCAAATCACCAAATCGGCATCACGGTAGGCAGATACCATATCGGTAATAAATTCGACGCACTCGGCCTGCACACCCAACGCATCGTAATCCGCCTGCAGGTTGCCCAATTTATTGCGGCCGGACTGATGATACATTTGCGGACGGGCAGCCTCAGGCAACAATGCCAAAGCCTGCGGAACGGTTTTGTTCAACACATCTGCCCCTAAACTGCCACCCACCACCAAAACTTTCAGACGGCCTTGACGGTTTTCAAAGCGTTCTTCAGGAACAGGCAATGCCGCAATATCGGCACGGACAGGGTTACCCACCAATCCGCCTTCATGTTGAAAGGCTTTAGGGAAAGCGTACAAAACACGTTTTGCCCAACGCGACAGTTGGCGGTTGGACAAACCTGCCACGGCGTTTTGTTCGTGAATCACAATCGGCACGCCCAAGAGCTTCGCCGCCAAGCCGCCGGGGAAGGTAACGAAGCCGCCGAAACCGATAACGCATTCGACGCGGTGTTTGCGGATAATCCGCTGCGCTTCGCGGACGGTTTTATACAAAGTAAACGGCAGCATCAGCTTGCGTTTGATACCGTTACCACGCACGCCTTTAATCGCCAGCGTTTCGAGCAGGATGTCGTATTGCGGCACGATGCGCTCTTCCATCGAGCCTTCGCTGCCCAGCCAAATCACATGATGGCCGCGCGCGCGCAATGAATCCGCCACCGCCAGCGCAGGGAAAATATGGCCGCCGGTACCGCCCGCCATCAGCATGAAAGTTTTACCGCCCATGGTTTTACTCCACCGAATAACCGCGCATTTTTTGGCGGTTTTCATAATCAATGCGCAATAACAAAGTAATGCACACCAGCATGATAAAGACAGCCGAACCGCCGTAAGACATAAACGGCAAAGTCAGGCCTTTAGTGGGCAGGATACCGATATTTACACCGATATTGAAGAAACTTTGAATACCAATCCAAATACCGATACCGTTGGCAATGTACGCGCTGAACATCAAGCCCGAATCCCGCGCCTGCTTGCCGATGGAAAACGCACGCCACACCAGCCAGCCGTAGCAGAACACCAAAACCAGCATCCCAACAAAGCCAAATTCTTCACCGATGACAGCAAAAATAAAATCCGTATGCGCTTCGGGCAGATAGAAACGTTTTTCCAAACTCGCACCCAAGCCCTCGCCAAACCAGCCGCCACGCGCAATCGCCATCAAAGAATGCGTCAGCTGATAGCCTTTACCCAAAGGATCGCTCCAAGGATCCAAAAACGCCGCCACACGCGCCATACGGTAAGGCGCGGCCAAAATCAACAAGCCCATACCGCTCACAACGGTCGCCACCAATACGGCAAAATACTTCCACGGGAAACCTGCCAAAAACAGCATACCCATGGTGATCACGACAATCACGACAAACGAGCCAAAGTCCGGCTGACCCATAATCAAAACCAAACCGACCGCCACCAACATAATCGGCAGAATCAAGGTCTTGAACTTGCGGAAACGTTCCTTTACCCTTACCCGAGCTTCACTTTTAAAAGGGCTGCACACCAAATCGCCAATACCGGTAAACAAAGACGACCAACCCAAAGAATCCAAATCGCGCAACATTTCTTCACGGCGCGTAAACAGGCTGGACAAATACAAGACCGTCGCCAATTTGAAAAATTCGGTCGGTTGCAGGTTGAGCGGCCCGATATGAATCCAGCGCGTCGCGCCGTTAATTTCGCGGCCTACAAACAACACCAGCAACAACAGCAAACCCGAGACAGCAAAATAAAACGGAATAATCCGCCGCCAGAAGCTCATCTTCAGCAAAAAAAGCGGCAAGCATATGGCCACCGTAAACAGGATAAACATTGCCTGCTTGCCGACAAAAGAAAACTGCGTACCGCCCTCCGCCGCCGCGTACGCAATCGAAGCGGAATAAATCATCACCAGGCTGAACACGGTCATCAACACCGTCATCCACAAAAGCGATGTATCGAATTTCTGACCGCTGCGGGAAATCGGGCGGTCGAGAATCTTGGAAAGACTAATCATGAACAAACATCCGTTACGGAACAAACGTTTCAGACGACCTTTTGGATATACGGGTCGTCTGAAAATATCGAAAATCAGAAAAACGTCATTCTAAAGGTTTCTTGGCAAAGCAACAATTCAGATTCTTTAAAGACAGTCGGATTCCGGCGTTCTTTGCGCCCTACCCTACCCATCACAAACACAAAAAAGGTCGTCTGAAAACGCTTTTATGTTTTCAGACGACCTTATATAAATCTTTTCCTCGAGTAAACAGACCGCTTTTTATCCAATGCAAACCCTACACCAACTGCGATATTTCCGCCCACGGCTGTATCTGTTCCAATTGCGCGGCGAGGCTAAGCAGCGTATCTTCGCGTCCGTGTGCGGCGGCGAACTGGGTACCGACGGGCAGCCCGTTATGCCGGTAAAGCGGCACGCTCATGGCGGGATTGCCGCTCATGTTCAGCGGCGATGTATAGCCGACGTATTGCAGCGCGGCGGCGGCTTCTTTTTCTAAAAACGGGTTGTTTTTCAACAGAAAACCCAAGCGCAGCGTGCCAAACAGCAGGCGCATGGCTTTTTGTGCGGAGGGCGGCGGCATCATCTCGCCGATTTTCGGCGTGGTGCGCGGGCAGACGGGCGTCATCAACACGTCGTAGCGCGTGAAAAATGCTTTGGCGGCACGTTCCTGCGCCAGCATCACGTCGCGCGCCCATGCCATTTCGCCCGCGCTGATTTGCCGCCCCTGCACAATCATTGCCCACGTTGTCGGCTCAAGCAGGCGGTGCGGCAGTTTTTGTCCAGTTTCGTATTGATATTGGTAGAACAGTTTTGCCGTTTCGCCCATGACGATGATGCGGGCGGCGCGGTTTAATTGTTCGGGCGGCGCAAAATCGGGCGTAGCTTCTTCCAATTCGTGTCCCGCGTTTTGCATCAGTTTCAAACTATGGGCGAACGCGGCTTCCGTGCCTTCGTCGTTGCCGCCGCCAAACCATGCCTGTTTCCAAAAAGCGATTTTCAGACGACCTGTTTCTAGTTTCAGGCTGTCTGCAAAACCGTTTTCGGGCGGCGGCGGGCAGGCATATAGGGCGCGGGCTTGGGTTTGGGCGGCGATGTCCAGCAAAACCGCGCTGTCGCGCACGCTGCGGGTCAACACATGGTCGCATACCAAACCTTGCCATGCCTCCAATGCGTTCGGCGCGTAACTGCTGCGGCCGCGCGTGGGTTTCAGCCCGAACACGCCGCAGTTATGCGCGGGTAAGCGGATGGAGCCGCCACCGTCGCTGCCGTGCGCTGCGGGTACGACGCCCGAAGCCACTGCCGCCGCAGCGCCTCCGCTGCTGCCGCCCGCGGTGTAATCCAAATGCCACGGATTGCGCGTAATGCCGTAAATTTCGGTTTCGGTAACGGCATATGCGCCCCATTCGGGCGTGGTGGTTTTGCCGAACACGCGCAGCCCCGCATCGAGATAGGCTTGGGTTAAGTCGCTGTTTTTCTTGGCAATGTAATGCTGCATCATGCGCGAACCCGACCATGTCGGCGCGCCTTCCCAATCCGCCAGCAGGTCTTTGAGCAAAAACGGCACGCCCGCCAGCGGCGTATCGGCATTTTCAGACGACCCCTGCCACGCCGCCGCGCGTTCGCGCAAATCGTGCGCCAACAGATTGAGCTTGGGATTGACTTCGTCCAAGCGGCTTAAAGCAGCCTGCAACACTTCATCGGCACACACTTCTTTTTTGCGGATCAGCTCTGCCAAACCGACGGCATCGTAACGGATGTAGTCTTGAAAATTCATGGGTTTTCCTTTCAGATTGATAAACACACGTTTTGTCGGTCAGGCATGGCTGCCCGCCTTTTCGCCGTTTGTCCGCATAGGCAATTTTTAAGAAACAGTAACACCGGATAAGGCAAAGAACAAGTTTGCCGCTGCTGCAAAAAGGTCGTCTGAAACCGCCTTGACGTTTTCAGACGACCTTTGAAGCAATGTCGCACATGGTTTACGGCAGAATCTCAATTTCCGCATTGTGTTTTACGCTGCGGTAGAGTTCGTCGACTTCTTCGTCCGTGACCGCGATACAGCCGTCGGTCCAGTCTTTTTGCAGGTGTTTTTTACCGATAAAACCCCAGCCGTTTTTCATGCCGTGGATTTTAATCAGCCCGCCAGGGCTTTTGCCTTGTGCCGCCGCGTAGGCTTTGTCGGCTTCATTGGGATAGGAAACACCGAGGTTTTTGTGGTAGCCGCTGTTGGGATTGCGCTCATTGATGCGGTATTTTCCTTCAGGCGTTTTGCCATCGCCTTCAAACTGTTTATGCCCGACCGGTTGCTTGCCCAACGAAATAGGATAGGTTTTCAGTAACCTGCCTTGCGAGTATGCCGACATGGTGCGTTTACTTTTATACACAACCAATCTGTCGATAACCGCATCTTCAGGCAATGGCGTTTCACTTGGCATGGCAACAGTAGTCGCGGAACGAATCGGCGCAGCAAACCAGAACACCGAAGCGGCGACAGCCAAAAGTACGACTGCCGCCAAGCCGATTCTCAACCCAACTTTCATCTTTCAGACGGCCTTACAAAGCTTTGAACGCTTCGATAAACACTTCCGAACGGTGTGCATAGCCTTTAAACATATCAAAGCTCGCACAAGCCGGGCTGAGCAACACAATATCACCCGCTTCGGCTTGGGCGTATGCCGTCTGAACCGCTTCTTCCAAAGTGGCGCAGTCGGTCATATTCAAGCCGCAGCCGTCCAAATCGCGGCGGATTTGCGGCGCATCGACGCCGATCAGGAACACGCCTTTTGCCTTGCCGGCAAGCGCGTCACGCAGGGGCGTAAAGTCCTGCCCTTTGCCCATGCCGCCCAAAATCACGAAGAGTGGATTTTGCAAACCGGCAATCGCGGCGGCGGTCGCGCCGACGTTCGTGCCTTTGCTGTCGTCGATGAACACCACGCCGTTTTTCTCGCCGATTTTTTCGACGCGGTGCGGCAAGCCTTGGAAGGTTTTGACGTGTTCGAGCAATGCTTCGCGCGGCAACCCGATGGCCTCACACAAAGCCACGGCAGCCATCACATTGGCGGCGTTGTGCAAGCCTTGCAACGGAATGTCTTGCGTGGCAATCAAATCTTCATTGCCTTGTTTTAGGCGGCCTGTCTCGCGTTCCAACCAAAAATCGGCTTCGTGTTCCAACGAAAACCATTTTACCTCGCGCCCGGCGCGCTTCATGGCGCGGCAGAACACGTCGTCTGAATTTAAAACCTGCACGCCATCGCCACGGAAAATCTTGGCTTTGGTATGCGCGTAGTCGAGCAGGTCGTCGTAGCGGTCGAGATGGTCTTCGGAAATATTCAGCACCGTCGCCGCAGTCGGGCGCAGGCTTTCGGTGTTTTCCAGTTGGAAGCTGGAAAGTTCCAATACCCACACGTCCGCCTTTTTGCCTTCGCGCTGCAATTCCGCCTCCAAAACCGGCGTGCCGATATTGCCCGCGATGACGGTATCCAGCCCGCACTTGATGCAGAGATAGCCGACCAGGCTCGTTACCGTGGTTTTGCCGTTGCTGCCGGTAATCGCAATCACCTTGTCGCCGCGGCGGTTCACAATGTCCGCCAGCAATTCGATATCGCCCAACACACGCCCGCCGTTTTGCTTGAACGCCTCGATATCCGGCTGCCGCTCGCTGATGCCGGGGCTGAGCGCCAGAATATCGAAACCATTATCCAACGCATCTTTCAGACGGCCTGTATAAAACACCAGCCCATCAAACATCTTACCGATTTGCGACACGCGCTCGGCTTTCAGCTCCGCATCATAAGCGGCAACCTCCGCGCCGTTTTTGCGCAGATAGGCAATCATGGAAATACCCGTACCGCCAAGTCCGGCGACGAGGATTTTTTTATTTTGAAAAGTCATTTTGGTTTTATCCTAAGCTTTTTCAGACAGCCTTTGAATAAGGATTCAATATCCTGCCTGATTAAATACACGATAAACATCACAACCTTGTTGTAGTCCGTTATTACAAGCCTTACCAAACCACTCGTTGGCAATCTTATAGTTCTGACGAACACCTTCTCCTTTGGCATACATCACACCCAAATTGTATTGAGCTTCTGCAAACCCTTGTTCTGCCGCCTTGCGATACCACTGCTCTGCCTGTACAAGGTCTTGATGGACTCCTTGCCCATTAGCATACGCCACACCCAAATTATATTGGGCATTAGCCAATCCTTGTTCTGCCGCCTTGCCAAACCACTGCACTGCCTGTGCATAGTCCTGGCGGACTCCTTGCCCATTGGCATACATATTACCCAAATTATATTGGGCTTGAGCATACCCTTGTTCTGCCGCCTTCCGATACCACTGCTCTGCCTGTACAGGGTCTTGACGGACTCCTTGCCCATTGTCGTACATCACACCCAAATTAAATTGGGCATTGGCCAATCCTTGTTCTGTCGCCTTGCGATACCATTTGACCGCTTCAACATAGTCTTTGCGGACACCTTGTCCTTTTTCATACATCACACCCAAATTAAATTGGGCTTGAGCATGCCCTTGTTCTGCCGCCTTGCTAAACCACTGCACTGCCTGTGCATCGTCTTGACGGACTCCTTGCCCGTTGGCATACATCACACCCAAATTAAATTGGGCTTGAGCATACCCTTGTTCTGCCGCCTTGCCAAACCACTGCACTGCCTGTGTATAGTCCTGACGAACTCCTCGCCCATTGTCGTACATCACACCCAAATTATATTGGGCTTGAGCATACCCTTGTTCTGCCGCCTTCCGATACCACTGCTCTGCCTGTACAGGGTCTTGACGAACTCCTTGCCCTTTGGCATACGCCACACCCAAATTATTTTGAGCTACAGGATCCCCTTGTTCTGCTGCCTTGAGATACCATCGCGCTGCCTCTGCATAATCTTGACGAACTCCTTGTCCTTCGTAATACATCTTACCTAAACTAAATTGGGCTTCTGCAATCCCTTGTTCTGCCGCCTTGCCAAACCACTGCACTGCCTGTGTATAGTCCTGACGAACTCCTTGCCCATTGTCGTACATTACACCCAAATTATATTGGGCTTGGGCATACCCTTGTTCTGCCGCCTTCCGATACCACTGCTCTGCCTGTACAGGGTCTTGACGGACTCCTTGCCCTTTGGCATACATCGTACCCAAATTATTTTGAGCTGCAGGATACCCTTGTTCTGCTGCCTTGAGATACCATCGTGCCGCCTCTGCATAATCTTGATGAACTCCTTGCCCTTCGTAATACATCTTACCCAAACTAAATTGGGCTTTAGCATTTCCTTGCTCCGCAACTTGAAGCGTTTCCTTAAAATCCGGCACATTATCAGCCCAAACAGCCTGTGCTAAGCCTAAAGACAGCAGGGCTACCATCATTTTTTTTAATAATTTATTCATTCTAAAATCCATTTCTTTCAAATTATTATTTCTGTTTTATCCTAGTTTTTCAGACGACGTTTTATTTCTTTCTCGGTTTTGCCTGACGATAGCCGTTACCGACATTTTTACCTGTATTGATACAAATGCGCCCTTCACATATGTAGGCATCCGACTCAGCAAATGCTTTGGCAGTTTCAATGGCATGTTCATAACTCTCCAATTCCGCACGCCTATCAGCCAAATCAACAACCGTATATCGCACCACCACAAACAATATAATGACAGCAATAACTAATACTACGCCTATGCCGATATACCAGCTTTTGATAATTTTATTGAGTTTTCCCACTTCACGATTTAATTCATCAACTGCCTTCTTATACCCTTCACTTGCTAAGCCCAACGACTGCTCAGTTTCTTGTCGGATAGTCTTCCCTGCATTGTCAACTATATTACCAACCTGTCGTCTGAACCGGTCAGATTCCTCCGACAAAGCACACTGTTGCTCATTAATTCGGCCATCAATTTTCTTCCCCTGTTCGATAATGTCCGCCCGCAACATTACCAACACCTTTATAGCCTCATCAAATTTCTTATCGTCCATTTAAACCTTCCCCGATATACGGATTTAAAGCGTTCTGATCATTGCACGGCTTGAATGTACCAACTCCTGTTGCCGCTCCAATTCCTGCTGTTCTTTATCTTCAGCCAACAGATTTTCTCCCTGCCTCAGCATACGCTGACCTTCTTCCGACTGCGCCAGACTTTTACCCAACGCATCCAACTGACTACTGTCCACAGACAAAACTGCAGCGTATAAATCACTGCCGTTCAAATTGTTCCAGTCAGTATTATTGTAGTCGAAAGAATGTTTTTGATGATCAGACCGTTTCTGCCTTTTCTGCTCATCATGAGGATACAGCACCTCGCCTTTCTCTAGTCGGTCTATGATACTCTCTCTGATTCCATATGCCCCAAGCCCTACTTTTATAGCATTACCCAAACTCCAATTTGTAGATTTGCTCTGTTCGATACGGTAATCTTTTTCCGTCAAAGTACGTGTGTTTACATTGCCGGTAAAAGTAATTTCTACAGTCCTGCCGATACCTGCAGGATCAATTTCTCGTTGAAGTTTAGAATTGACTATTTCTGAAGTCCATCCACCTTTAAAATCAAAATTTTCATTTTTGTACGGCCGAATGGCAAAATCCTTAATATATCTACTGCCATCGGGCTCAACCACAAACCGTGCTTTATCGCCCAACATAAAAGCACTGGTATTCCAGATATATGCTCTCTCGATCAAATCATCTTTGCCATCATCGTACATAGCAAGTGTCAGAGATACCCATCCTCTGTCCAAACCAAAATGCTTCATAACTTCAGCCTTGCTGTATTCTCCGGGTTTTAATCTGTAAGCAGATATCTGATAGTTTTCATTAAAAAATTTATTTACATATTCAAAATCCGACGCTCTTGCAAAACGTCCTGGACCATCCATAAAATCTTGTGCTGACACGGGATATGGCAATGTAGGCTGACGAGAAACTAAATTTTGATGATCTTTATTCTTAGGCGGAATAGTCTGTCCGTATAAATAAAGGCTTGTCATTTCTTCCATTGTTGGTAATTTAGCCATTTTTAATCCTTTCTAACTTTTAAAAATATAGATAACTGGGAATTTCAAAAACTTCCCCGCAACGGCTCACTCCATAATAGCTTCTTGTTTTTTCAATTTCTTGATAAACACGCTTTTGTTCTTCATCCATTTTAAAATTTGGCCTTATTTGCCAATAATCCAACTTTACATATCCATAAAATTTCCCAATAAGTTTATAGACATACTTAACTGACCCATTACCATCATCAATATCACCTGTGTATACATGACAGCAATCATCATTAAATGATTTGAAATTAGCAATATCAAAAATCTCAGGATTTTTAGAAAAATCTTGAGGTTTTTTATATCTTTCCAAAGAAATATCTGAATTCTTATTTATCAACAAAATTATTGCATCATTGATCATTTTTTCTTTTGAATATTCGGAAAAATACTTTCTATCCCGAATACAATATCCTTTATTCGTGATATGCGTCATACCTATATATAAAATTAACGGAGTAATAATGGTTAAAATAGCTATGCCACACTGCATTTTTATAGAAAGAGTGCGGATATATTTATAAATTCTCCATACGATGTACACAATAATAGGAAAAAAGACTATTCCAACTAACCACATCAGCATTATTCCTACAACATCCATATTACCTCCTGTTTTAGCCGTAGGCTGGATTCAGAATCCGACCTTTTCATGATTTGAGTTTAAAGTCCCCTTTTATCATGATGATTAATCTATTTTTTACATTTGCTATCATAATCACTTTTCAGACGACCTCAACCTTCAAAATAACTGTCCACGCCATATTGCTTTAAAACGTTTTTCAATTCGGGAATGCGGATTACGGGGTCAACCGCCATCGGCGGCATAGGCGGTTCGATTCCGTCTTCGTTTTGGTTACGGCACCAATCTGCCATGGCAAAAACTTGGATTAAAACAGGTTCGGCAAGTGCTTTGTCGATGCCCAGTTCGCTCATGGCTTGGGCAAAGCAGGCGATCCATTCATTGCGGACTTGTACGTTGACGGCAAAAGGCATATGGCGGGCGCGCAGTTGGGGATGGCCGTATTTTTCGACAAAGAGTTGCGGGCCGCCGAGCCAGCCGCTGAAAAATTCGTAGAGCTTTTCGCGTATCAGGGTCATGTCTTCGCCGTGCATTTGGCGCAAGGCTTGGTATTGCGGCTCTAGTTCCATCAAGTCGTAGAAACGGTCGGTCAGGGTGCGGATGCCGGTTGCGCCGCCAAAAGATTGGTACATGCTTGGGGACTTTCTGTGTGGATTATTGCGAGATTTATTTTGAGACGTAGGATTCAGGCAAGCATGCTTACCTTACATAATGGCCGTCTGAAATTTTCAGACGGCCTTTGGAGATTTAGCGGATTTTGAGGGTACTTAAACCAATCAGCACCAAGACGATGGTGATAATCCAGAAACGGACGACGACTTGGGTTTCTTTCCAGCCTTTTTGTTCGTAATGATGATGAATCGGCGCCATCAGGAAGATGCGTTTTTTGGTGCGTTTGTACCAACCGACTTGCAACATAACGGAAATGGCTTCAACAACAAACAAACCGCCCATGATGACGAGGACAAATTCTTGACGGATGATGACGGCAACGGTACCAAGCGCCGCACCAAGCGCGAGCGCGCCGACGTCGCCCATAAAGACTTGTGCCGGATAGGCGTTAAACCACAAAAAGCCGAGACACGCACCACACATGGCGGTACAGAAAACTACCACTTCGTTTGCGCCGGCAACGTAAGGCAATTGCAGGTATTGGGCAAATTGGGAGTGACCGCTGGCATAAGCAAAGATGGCAAGACCGGCGGCAACAAGTACAACGGGGAATGCGGCCAAGCCGTCCAAACCGTCGGTCAGGTTAACGGCATTGGATGTGCCGACGATGGTCAGGTAGGACAATACCAAGAAACCGACTACGCCAAGCGGCAAGGCAACTTGTTTGAAGAAGGGAACAATCAGGATATTGTTGGCGGAATTTGTCGCAAGGTAGAACAACGCCAAACCGGCAATGATGGCAATGCTGGACTGCCACACCATTTTAAATTTGGCAGACACGCCGTTAGGGTCTTTATAAACCACTTTACGCCAGTCGTCGTAAAAACCGAGTGCGCCGGTAGCAAGCAAGACTCCTAAGAGAATCCAGATATAAGGATTTGCCCAGTTGCCCCACAAGATTGTGGACACGGTAATGGCGGTCAAAATCAGCGAACCGCCCATGGTTGGCGTACCGTTTTTGATCAGGTGGGTTTGAGGTCCGTCGGTGCGCACTGCCTGGCCGACTTTAAGCGCAGTTAGCTTGCGGATGGTCCACGGACCCAACAATAATGAAAATACCAGCGCAGTCAGCGCGGCCATCACGGCACGGAATGTGGTGTATTGAAAAATATTCAGACCGGTTAACCAGTTACTGAAATGTGCGAGCCATAAAAACATGGGGCTTCCTTTTTTGTTTTTGTTGTTACAGCGGGCTTATTGCCCAATTAAAAATAAATCGGTATGCCGTCTGAAATTTCAGACGGCCTTGTTGAGTAAGATTATTTTTCTACCACGCAAATCGGATAGTTTCCAGGATTCTTTCCGCCTCCTAAGTCCAAGCAAGTATCTTCATAGATAAATGCCTGTACTTTCATTCCGGCATAAAACGCGACAATCAGCAAACCAGCCAATAGAAAAATCTTTTTCATATTTCAGACGGCCTTTTACACAGTTGTTGCTGCCAACGCCTCGACCACTTCTTCCATCTTCATAAAGCGCGAGCCTTTGACCAATACAGTAGCGCGTTCAGGTAAATCGTGGCTCAACACTTGGATCAGCGGATCTTTGTCAGCAAACCACAAACCTTCCGCGCCAAATGTTTCTGCCGCTTCAACGCTGTTATCGCCGACAAAATACGCGGCCTCGATGCCTTTATCCCGTGCATACGCGCCAACTTCGGCGTGCATGGCAGCGGCTTCATCCTCACCCAATTCGCCCATATCGCCCATCACAAAAATACGCGGCGCAGGCATAGCGGCAAGCACATCAATGGCAGCTTTCATGCTGTCGGGGTTGGCATTATAAGTATCGTCAATCAAAGTTGCATCTTTAATGCCTTGCTTGATATTCAGACGGCCTTTGATATTGCTGAAATTTTTCAGGCCGTCTGAAACTTCGACAAGGCTCAAACCTGCCGCCAAAGCCAGAGCCGCCGCCGCTACGGCATTATGCACATTGTGACGGCCGGGGACTGGCAATACCACGGCAACACGTTCATTACCACGCACCAAATCAAATTCGCAGGACAACGGTTTCAACTCAATATTTTCTGCATGGATATCGCCACTGGCAACGCCGAAAGTCTGAGCGTTCAATTGCGCAGTAGCAGCTTCAAATGTAGCGATATTGGCATCTTCGCACGGAATCAACGCAATGCCGTCTGAAAGCAAACCTTCATAGATTTCACTTTTCGCTTTGGCAATATCGGCGACACCATCAAAACCGCAACCGACATGCGCACGCAAGGCATTATTGACCAGAGCAACATTCGGACCGGCGATTCGGGTCAGCAAAGACAATTCGCCAAAATGGTTCATACCCATTTCAATGACGGCATAGCGGTGTTTTTCGTTCAACTTCAACAAAGTCAGCGGCAAGCCGATATGGTTGTTGAAATTGCCGGCAGTCGCCAACACAGCTTCATCACCGAATCGATGACGCAATACGCCGGCCAACATCTCTTTAACCGTTGTTTTGCCGGAAGAGCCGGTAATGCCGAAGACAAACGGATTCACATTTTCACGCCAGGCCTTCGCCAGTTTTTGCAAAGCAGCAAGCGTATCCTCAACCTTCAATGCGCCTTTCAAAGCCGCACAATCTTCGCGCGAAACCACAACTGCCGTTGTCCCCGCTGCCAACACATCTTCAACAAAGTCATGCGCGTCAAAGCGCTCACCGGCAAGCGCGAAAAATACGTCGCCGTCCTGAATATCGCGGCTGTCCGTAACAATACGCGAAACGGGTTGATTTTCAGACGGCATTGGAAGGCCAAGAGTTTGGCAGATGAAATTTAGGTCTAGTGGTTTCATGATTGTGTTTCTTGTCCTTGTTCTAACGGCTCCACATTTTTATCCGTATTTTGGGAAACCATTTTTAAATGACGATAATTGCGTCCTGCCAGCACAATAAAAAGAATAGCGGCAAAATTTACACCGACAGTAAGCTTATTTATTATGAGGCTGAACGATAGTTTCAATACACTATCTATATAAAATACAAAAGAAAATACATCGCTTGCAAAAGCAATCTGCAATATGCATGGCATGTACACATATGTCATTCTCTTAAAACCTACTGCACGGTATTTAAACGCATTCCATGCTGCAGACAGCGCCAATAAACCTAAAGCGAAAATTAAAACTCCAAACAGCACGGACCATGCCATGTTGTTGATCAGTCCCTGCACACTCTGAATTACTGCCAGAACTACCCAAACCACGCCCTGCACAAAAGTCAGCCATACCATAAATTTGCCGCTTTTGGGTAATTTTTTATATTCAGGAAATGTCTTGGAAAACCAACTTTTCATACTATAAATCACTTTCTCTTATCAGCTGCCGATTTTCCCATACTGCTGGTAATCGGAAAAACACAATACAATGGTTTTACCGTTTTGGCGGTAGGGGGAGCAAAGGCTGTAATTGCCGTCTTTTACTTCATAACGTATTTCATTTGTTTGTCCGGCAAATACCCTCTGCAAGTATTCACGCTCGCTCAAATGCGGAGCATAAAGATATTGCGTTTTGCTGATCGTTTCTTTATTGCCATTCCGAGTAACGACAAAACCATTATCATCGCCTACTCCCTGAGCATTGGGCGCCTGCTCATCAATCCCACTTAAATGGGAATCGGCTGAGAAAGCCAAATAAACCTGTTTATTACCTATCGTATCCGGCACAATCACCGTAGCGGCTTTAAAGGCAGAATCTTCCTTCGACATCAGCTCAAGGATTAACGCCGCTTTTTTGATGTACGCCAAGTCAAAACGATAATCTGCCAAGGCATTGATTTGCGATGGATTATCCTTGACGATGCGCTCTAGCGATTGAGTCAAAATCTGACGTTTTTTCTGAACAGTCAGATAATTTCCGCCAAATAACAAGGCAGCTAAAACGGGAAATACTACCAACAACAAATATAAGGTTTTCCGGCCACCTTTGCTTTCTTCCTCTTGTCCTCGCTCGGCGATACGGGTCAAATTCAGCATGATGTTCAGTATCAAGGCACCCGCCATCACGGCAAAAATCCCCAAAATACTCATCAGGAAAATTTCCGTAATGTATTCGCGGAACACCTTAAGCCCGAAAACATTGGATAAAATCAGAACAAATACCCAGTACACCAGCAGCACGACTGCCACCATACCGACGATATTCGTTACCTTAACCAATTTCTTTGCGTTCATACTCTCAAATCTTGTTCAGACGGCCTATCTGCTCTGATTAATCAGCGGATACGGATTCACCGCGCCGCTCGGCAGATACACGCCGTAATGCAGGTGGGCCGGTGTGGTTCTAGCGTTGCCGGTTTTACCGACATAGCCGATGACCTGCCCTTCTTTTACTCGCTCATATAGGCGGATACGGGCAAATTTATTCAGATGGGCATAGTAATGCCACGCCCCCGGCCCTTGAATACCGATAACTTTACCGCCCAATCTGTTGCGTCCGATTTTAGTTACAATACCGGGCGTCGTACTACGTATCGGCGTATTTTTCTTAGCAAAAATATCCACACCTTCATGCCTGCGCCCCTGACTGCGCGCTGCGCCCCAAGTGTCGTCAAAACGCTTGCCTTTAACAGGATTCGGCAGGCTTTGCTCTACCAGAGGCTGTTGCGCCCTCAACTGCTCGATTTCGGCAGTAGGACGCGGAAGTTGTTTGGTTGTACAGCCTGCGAATAAAACTACGGCTGCACTGATTAATAAGGTTTTTATCGGCATTTTCAGCATCAAATCGGTCTCCTTGTTGTTCAGACAGCCTTGTTAAAAAGTCCTCCGAAACAAACAACTGTGATGGGTTTAATGGCTGACGTGCCGTAATGCGTGTGTCGTATTGCTTTTGTTGTATATGCTTAAATCTTTTTCAGACGGCCTTAAGGTTTCAGGCCGTCTGAACATTTGCGATATAGCTTAACCGCGCTCTGCCAATGCTTTTTCTGCGATTTCAAAATCGGAGAAATGGTGCTTCACGCCTTGTACATCCTGATAGTTTTCATGCCCTTTACCGGCAATCAGAATGATGTCGTTCGTGGCGGCGCGTTCGACTGCGTAACGGATAGCAGCGGCGCGGTCGGCTTCGACGTATTCGGGCGCGGGAACGGCAGGCAGGATGTCGTTGATGATGTCTTGCGGATTTTCCAAACGCGGGTTATCGCTGGTAACCACCACTTTATCGGCACCCTGCACGGCTGCTGCACCCATCAATGGGCGTTTACCGCGATCGCGGTTGCCGCCGCAGCCGAATACACACCACAAAGCCGCACCCTGCGGTTTGATTTCTTGCAAAGTGGAGAGTGCTTTTTCCAGTGCATCGGGCGTGTGGGCATAATCGACAACGACCAAAGGTTTGCCGCTGTTCATAATGCAATCCATGCGGCCTGAAGCGGGACGGATTTTTGCCAGTACTTCCAAAACGTTATTGAGTGGATAACCGTTGGCACACAGCAAGGCAACACAGGCGGCGAGGTTTTGCGCGTTGAACCGTCCGAGCAGGCGCGTGCGGCAACGGCCTTCACCCCACGGGGTTTGGAATACGGCTTCCATGCCATCTGAAGAAGCGGTGAAATGAACAATACGGATGTCGGCGTGTTCGCTGAAGCCGTAGCCGTAAACGGCCAAATCAGGGCAGTCTTTTTTCAGACGACCTATGAGTTCTGCGCCGTATTCGTCGTCTACGTTGATGACGGCGTGTTTCAAGCCGTGCCAGTAAAACAGGCGCGACTTGATGGCACCGTAGGCTTCCATCGTGCCGTGGTAGTCGAGGTGGTCGCGTGTGAGATTGGTGAAGATTGCGCTGCGGAATGGCACGCCGTTGACGCGCGATTGGTCAAGGCCGTGGCTGGAAACTTCCATCGCGGCGGCTGTTGCGCCTTGCTGGCGGAAGCGGTAGAGCAGGGTTTGGACATCGACAGGGGCAGGCGTGGTATGCGTGGTCTCTTCCAATGCGCCCCAAAAGCCGTTGCCGACTGTACCGATAATAGTGGTTTTTTCGCCCAATAAATCAGCAGCTTGGGCCAGCCATTGTGTGATAGAGGTTTTGCCGTTGGTGCCGGTTACGCCCCAGACTTTGAGGCCATCTGAAACATTGCCGTAAACCTGTGCCGCCAACATACCGGCGCGATGTTTCAGATCTTTAATGCCTTGATTGGGAACCTTCCATTCAGGATTCCATGTAAATTTGCCGTCATCATCCCAAAAAACAAAGGTTGCACCGTTGGCGATGGCGGCAGGAATATAGCTGCGGCCGTCTGTATATTCGCCCTGACAGGCAACGAAAATGTCACCCTGTTTAATTTGTCGGCTGTCTGAATGCAACAAACGCCCTGCTGCGTTTTCACACAGCAGAGGCGGAAAGTTGGTTTCAGCCAAGGGGGTTAACTTGCTGAACATAAACAATATCTCTTTGATTGTTTGGATTATGACGGTACTTTGACAGTAGCGGTATTACTTAAAGGCTTGGTTGGGGAAACACCCAAGATGTTCAAGCTTCCGCTCATGACTTCTTTGAATACAGGACCGGCAACCACGCCACCGTAATAGCCGTTGGCAGTCGGCTCGTCGATGGTAACAGCCACAATCACGCGTGGATTTTTAGCCGGAGCAAAACCGATGAACGTACCGACGTGTTTGTTGTCCACATAGCGGCCATTGACCAGTTTACGCGCCGTACCGGTTTTCGCACCTACGTCGAAACCATCTACCGCACCGGCAGTACCGGTACCGCCGGCTTCAGTAACGGAAACCATCAACTCGCGCACTTTTTTCGCAGTAGAGGCTTTGATGACACGCTTGCCTTTAGGCGCAACCGCCTGTTTTTCAAAGCTGACCGGCAACAACTCGCCGTCATGGGTCAAGACAGTATAGGCACGCGCCAATTGCAACAGGCTTAATTGCAGGCCATAACCGAAAGACATGGTTGCCTGTTCGATTTTTTGCCATCTGCGCCAGCTTCTCAACAAACCTGCAGTCTCGCCAGGAAAGCCTGAATGCATACGCACGCCCACACCTAAATCGTGATAGAAATCGTACATTTCTTTAGGCGTAAACATGGCAGAAAGTTTACTGGTACCGACGTTGGAAGATTTTTGCATAATGCCGCGCACATCCAAAGTAGGATAAACGTGGGTATCTTGTACGGTAGCCGGACCGATTTTGTAAGGCAGGGTGTTGAACGTATCGGTTGCATCCACTTTGCCTGAATCCAATGCTTTGGCAATGGTAAAAGGCTTCATGGCAGAACCAGGTTCAATCATATCGGTTACGGCGCGGTTGCGGCGCTGTTCGCTATTGGCCTGACCCGGTTGATTCGGATCGTAAGCCGGGCTGTTGACCAAAGCCAAAATCTCGCCGGTTTGCGCATCCAATATCACAACCGCACCCGCTTTGGCTTTGTGATAAGCCACAGCCTTGTTCAACTCGTCATAAGCCAGCGTTTGAATACGCTGATCCAAAGACAAAATCATGTCTTGGCCGTTTTTAGGCACGCTGTTGCGTGGAGAGTCGAGACTGTCAACGATATTGCCTTTATTATCGCGCAATACGACTTTCGCACCATCCTCACCGCGCAGGCTGTCTTCACGGGAAAGCTCCAAGCCCTCCTGACCTTTGCCGTCGATATTGGTAAAACCGATAACGTGCGCAAACAGATTGCCCATCGGGTAATGGCGTTTCAATTCTTTTTGGAATGCGATGCCTTTAATGCCCAATGCTTTGATTTCTTCTGCTTTCTCGTAGCTGAGTTGACGTTTCAGATAGATAAAGCCTTTGTCTTTTTTAGACAATTTATTTTTCAAAACTTCAACAGGCACATCGGCAATGGCCGACAGTTTTTCTAATTGTTCTGCAGTCGGCATTTCTTCCATACCGGAAGGCATGGCATACAATGATTCGGTAGGCGCACTCAAAGCCAATGTGGCGCCATTGCGGTCAGTAATCATACCGCGTGATGCCGGCAGCGGAAGCGTACGCACAAAACGTTGGTCGCCCTGATTTTTCAAAAACTCATGCTGACTGGTTTGCAGATAAACCCCGCGTACCAACAGACCGGTAAATGCCAGCGCAACAGCGCTCAGCACCAAACCGATTCGCCCGTTACTTGTCAGCGGCTTTTTCGTTTTTGTTGTTCCAGACAGCATTTGAGGTTTATATTCGTTCTTAATTAACATGTTGAACTTCTCATGACTTAGCTGCTCAGTGAGCCATCAAATCCCGTAAATCTTGCACTAATGCAAGGCTCTATATTCTTATTTTTTGCGTTCCAGCATAGCCGTATTATGCGCACCCGGTGGAAGCAGATGTTGCTTTTCGGCCGCCACTTTAATCAGTTTGTGGTTTGCCAATCTTGCTTGCTCCAATTTCAAGCGTGCGTAATCCTGTTCCAACTGAATTTCCCGTTTTTGTGCCTTATCCAACTCGATAAAATGCAAACGGGACTGGTTTTGCTTAAATACTACGGCAAAGGCTGAGACCGTCACCAAAACCAGCAATAAAATATTCAACTTACCCATCTCAAACTTTCAGACGGCCTGTCAACAGGACTATCTCTTACGACAGCGTTCAGACGCCATCCCCTACTCAATAACCGAAAATTCGCCACTGCTTCGTTCCGCCACACGCAAAACTGCACTGCGCGCACGCGGATTGGCTTCAGTCTCGGTCGAACCCGGTTTGATTGCTTTGCCTACAGCCTTCAAAGGCGGCTGAGGTAAATCCGCTTCCTTAACCACCGCCCAACGGGGCAATGGCGCATGTTGCGAATATTTTTTTATAAACTGCTTCACAATTCTGTCTTCCAGCGAATGGAACGCAATGACAGCCAAACGTCCACCCTCTTTCAGACGGCCTGCAACTTGCGGCAAAACTGCCTCTACCTCTTCGAGCTCGCGGTTAATAAAGATGCGAACTGCTTGGAAGGTGCGCGTTGCAGGGTCTTGTCCGCGCTCACGAGTACGGACGTTTTGCGCCACAAGCTGCGCCAGCTTGCGGGTTGTATCGATGGGACTCTCCTCGCGTTGCGCAACAATGGCGCGCGCAATCTGGCGACTAAACCGCTCTTCACCATAATTCTTAATTACCTCGTGTAAATTCTGTTCGGATGAGGTTGCAATCCATTCTGCCGCAGACATCCCGCGAGTCGGATCCATCCGCATATCCAGCGGCGCATCAAAGCGGAAACTGAATCCGCGGCTGCCATCGTCAATTTGCGGCGACGAAATCCCCAAATCAAAAAGCGCACCGTCAATCTTATCGATGCCTAATTCATCCAAGGCCGTCTGAAATGTTTCAAAACCATTGTGTACGACACTGACGCGCTTATCTTGCTTTGCCAATTCATTAGCTACCGCAATCGCCTCGGGGTCTTTATCAAAAACAACCAAACGACCCTGCTCACCCAAACGCGACAAAATCAGCCGGGAATGCCCTCCCCTACCGAACGTACCGTCCACATAAATCCCGTCTTCACGGATTGCCAACGCATCCACCGCCTCATGCAACAAGACAGTAACATGCTGATAATTTTCAACTTTACTCACAATTGCAAATCCGTTTGACTCAATTGGAAAGCCAACTCATCAGGATCAATATCCAAAGCCTGATTCATTTCCTCTTCCCAATGTTCGCGACCCCACAACTCCATACGGTTTGCACGGCCAACCAAAGTAACTTCTTTTTCAAAATCCACGCGTTTGCGCAGATTCGCCGGAATCAAAACGCGTCCGGCGCTGTCCCATTCCAAAATCTCCGCATTGTGCAGCAGTAAATTCTGATACCGTTGCAAAGCTTCATTGCCGGCTACTTTCAACTTCAAAATCTGCTCGGCTTTTTCTTCCCAAACGGGCTCGGGGTACATCAATAATTTTTTTCGAGAATCCAGAGTAACCACAATTGCAGGCGTATAACGGCGCAGCAAAATATCGCGGAATTTGGCAGGAATCGCCAACCGCCCTTTACTGTCCATACTCAATTCATGAGCACCGCCAAACACATCACACCCCAAATTCGATTAAAATAAAACTAGAGTGGGATTAAAAATCCCACCTTCCTAAAATATTTCGTTTTCACTCCTACGGAACACTTTTTAGGAAAAAGTAACCACTTTCACCCACTATGCCCCACTAACCGACACTATAAGAAATTTTGGCAATCAGGTCAAATCAACCCTTTATCTGAAATGAAACACTAAACACTTAAAATTCAATAGCTTATATATACAAAAATGCATGACAAATTAATATGTCAGTCATCTCATATAGCATAAAACACTATATATAGTATTATTTGTGTTTTTAAAATACTATATATAGTATTTTTATACCCGATTACCACCCCTGTCACAAGGGGCTATAATATACAAACAAATTCAAATTTTTTACATTATCTAACAGTCATGAAGCCACAACTCCCCCTCCCTTCCCCTGATGCACAAGCCTCTTCAGCACACCTGACCAAGCTCATAAAAAACGAAATTAAACAACATCAAAACTGGATACCCTTCTCCCGTTTTATGGAGCTTGCCCTTTACACACCTCAATACGGCTATTACAGCGGAGGCAGTCATAAAATCGGTACGGACGGCGACTTCATTACCGCCCCCACCCTTTCCCCCCTATTCGGACAAACCCTTGCCAAACAACTTACCGAATTACTGCCGCAAACAGCAGGTAATATCTACGAATTTGGTGCAGGCACAGGTCATCTCGCTGCCACACTCTTGCAAGACCTTTCAGACGGCCTGAATCATTACTATATTATTGAGTTATCCGCAGAACTTGCAGAGAGACAACGCCAACATATTATTGAGCACACATCTCCCGAAGCAGCAGCAAAAGTCATCCACCTTACCGCATTACCAGAACACTTTGACGGCATCATCATCGGCAACGAAGTATTGGATGCCATGCCGGTGGAACGCTTGATTTATCAAGAGGAAAGGTTTCAACAAATCGGCGTCAGTTTAGAGAATGACGGGCTAATCGAAGCCATCAGACCATTGGCACAAGCCGAACTTACGCAAACAGCCGCCTTATACTTCCCTCCCCTTCCCTCATACACAAGCGAGCTGCATCCTGCACAATATGCCTTTATCCAAACCCTGGCCGCCAAATTGCAGCGCGGCGGCATGATATTTATCGATTACGGCTTCGATGCCGCTCAGTATTACCATCCGCAACGCAAGGAAGGCACATTCATCGGCCACTATCGCCACCACACTATCCACGACCCATTTTTCAATATCGGCCTGACCGATTTGACTGCGCACGTCAATTTCACCGATATTGCACGCGCCGGCACGGAATCAGGTTTAGATTTAATCGGCTACCTGCCCCAATCTTATTTCCTGCTCAATCTCGGCATCACCGATCTGCTAGCACAAATCGGCAGCCCGGATTCGGTTGAATATATCCAAGCCGCCGCCGCAGTACAAAAACTGATACATCAGCACGAAATGGGCGAACTTTTTAAAGTCATCGCTTTTGGCAAAGACATTGATATCGATTGGACAGGCTTCAGCCACGGAGATATTTGCCATAAGCTATAACCTGACAATCTACTTTTTATTTTTTAAAAACAATAAGAAATAAAAAAAATCAAAATTAGCGCTTGCCAAATATTCAAAAAAAACTATAATAGCGACTTCACGAAACGGCGAATTAGCTCAGTCGGTTAGAGCAGAGGAATCATAATCCTTGTGTCCGGGGTTCGAATCCCTGATTCGCCACCAAATTTCGGGGGTATAGCTCAGTTGGTAGAGCGCTTGCATGGCATGCAAGAGGTCAGCGGTTCGATCCCGCTTACCTCCACCACTAAACAAAAAAGCTCTTGTTAAATACAAGGGCTTTTTTGTTTAGCTTAATTAATAACTGATTGCTCATTAATTTTGCCATTTCAATAACTAATCAATAAAGGCCGTCTGAAACATTTCAGACGGCCTTTTATCTTTTAATTACTTCACAAGCTTCAATACTTTTTTCGGTTTGTCTTCCGCAGATTCAGCTTTTTTATCTTCCACCGCTGCAGCTTCAACAGAAGCAGGCTGATATGGCTCTACCTCAAAACCCATACCCTCTCCACTTTCGCGGCCAAATATACTGACAATATGACCGACCGGAATCCAAATCTCGTGCGCTACGCCGGAAAAGCGGGCAGAGAAATTGACCCATTCATTGTCGATATTCAAGTTATAGCTGGCGGTAGGACCAATATTTAAAACAATTTCATTGTCACGCACATACTGCATCGGCACACGGGTATGTTCATTTACCCAAGCCACGATGTGCGGTGTTTGGTTATTATCCAAACACCATTCATACAAAGCACGCAACAAATACGGTTTGGTTGAAGTTGCCATAGATCTGTCCTTTAGCGGCGCATGGCTTTTTCAGCCGGCGTCAATGCCTCAATGAAGGCTTCGCGTTGGAAAATACGCTCGGCGTACTTCAGCAAAGGCGCAGCAGATTTACCCAGTTTGATGTCGTAATAGTCCAAACGCCACAACAGTGGAGACAAGGCAACATCAATCATGGAGAAGTCGTCGCCCAAGATGTATTTGTTTTTAGTAAAAGATGGTGCCAACAGTGTCAAACCATTGCCAATGGCTTCACGCGCTTTAGCTTGTTCTTTATTGGTAGATTCAGGGTTTTCCAACACTTGCACCAAGCTGAACAATTCTTTATCCATACGGTACAGTACCAAACGGCCGCGACCGCGCATAACAGGATCGCCCGGCATCAACTGAGGATGAGGGAAACGCTCGTCAATGTATTCGTTGATAATGTTTGATTCGTGCAAAATCAAATCACGCTCAACCAGAACCGGTACTTGGTTATACGGATTCATCAAAGCCAAGTCTTCAGGTTTATTGAACACGTCCACATCTTTGATTTCAAAATCCATGCCTTTTTCGTACAGCACAAAACGGCAGCGCTGGCTGAATGGACAAGTAATACCTGAATACAATGTCATCATAATTTTTTACTCCTGATAAATCTTTTCAGACGGCCTTAAGCCTTATAAAAATTCAGACAGAATTATACATAATTTCAAACACTTAATCCAGAAATTTAACATATCATATTGTTTATATTAAGTAATTTTAAAATTTACATTATTTTTGCATAAACCAATTTCACAAACAAAAAAGGCAAACCTGAAACAGGTTTGCCTTTTTGATTCAAAAGAATTAGTGAACGTCTTTCCAGAATTCTTTTTTCAGGAAGTAAGCCAATGGCAGCATTACCGCAAACAGGAATGCCAGAACCATGTAGCCGATGCGGTGGCGTTGCAACTGAGCAGGCTCACCCATGTACACCAAGTAGTTCACCAAGTCGCGTACATAAGTATCGTACTCTTTTTGGATTACTTTACCGTTAGGCAGGCGACGGCTGTGCAGACCGGTAGATTCCCAATACAACTTAGGAGTCAGGTTACCATGCTCGTCTTTAATCATAACGGGCTGACCTTTGGCATCCAACTCAACGGCTTGAACACCTTGTTGCTCCCACAATGGGTGAGGCATACTCGCACCGGCCAAAACAGTATTGTTCCAACCGTTCGGACGAGTTGGGTCTTTATAGAAGCCGCGCATATAGGCGTACAGGTAGTCTGCACCCTTAGAACGGGCAATCAGGGTCAAATCCGGCGGAGGCGCACCCAACCATTTGGAGGCATCTTTCGGATCCATTGCCGCTACCATGACATCACCAACGTTGTCTGTTGTGAACATCAGGTTTTTCTTGATTTCATCTTCAGTCAAACCGATGTCTTTCAGACGGTTGAAGCGCATACCGCTTGCAGAGTGGCAAGACAAACAGTAGTTTGTAAAGATTTGCGCACCGTGCTGCAGGCTGACTTGGTCACGCAGATCGATATCGACTTTTTCGTAGTGTCCGCCGCCGCTGGCGACGGCTGCACTCATAGGCACTGCCAGCAATAAGGCAGCAAACCAGTTTTTCAGAGTTTGTTTCATTTTCGCTGCCCTCATCAGATATTGGTTGCAAACAAGTAAGCACCGACAACGGTAATACCGACGTAAACAAAGAACATAATTTTTTGTTTAGTAGTGCTCATGGTTACGCGTTCAGGAACTGGTTTGTTGGTATCCAGTTTGGTATAGAACGGCATACCCAGGAAGAATGCAAAGTAGACGAAAGACAGGATACGTGCAACCAAAGTACGAGTATCAGTTGCTACCATTGCACCCAAAATACCCAAACCGATGAAGGCAATAATGAACAGAACCAACGCCGTTTTGAAGATTGGGCCGCGATAGCGGACAGATTTAACCTCGCCTTTATCCAACCAAGGCAACAAGGCGATCAATACAACTGCTGCACCCATACCGATTACACCCCATACCTGAGTACCGGCAAAGGAAGGAATCGCACGCAGAATTGCGTAGAACGGAGTGAAGTACCATACCGGCGCAATGTGCGGAGGTGTTTTCAGCGCATTCGCTGCATCGAAGTTTGGCGCTTCCAAGAAGTAACCGCCGCCTTCAGGTGCAAAGAACAACACAGAACAGAAGACAATCAGGAATACAACGACGCCCAAGATGTCTTTAACGGTGTAGTAAGGATGGAAGGGGATACCATCGCGTGGAATACCGTTTTCGTCTTTGTTTTTCTTGATTTCAACACCATCAGGGTTGTTAGAACCCACTTCGTGCAGGGCGATGATGTGTGCCACAACCAAGCCGAGCAATACCAGAGGTACTGCGATAACGTGCAGGGCGAAGAAGCGGTTCAGAGTAACGTCGGAAACGTTGAAGTCACCGCGGATCCAAGTGGACAAATCAGGACCGATAACAGGGATGGCGGAGAACAGGTTAATAATTACCTGCGCACCCCAGAAGGACATTTGCCCCCAAGGCAACAGGTAACCCATAAAGGCTTCTGCCATCAATGCCAAGAAAATCAGAGAACCGAAAATCCACACCAATTCACGAGGTTTTTTGTACGAACCGTAAATCAAACCACGGAACATGTGCAGATAAACGACGATGAAGAAGAAAGATGCGCCGGTGGAGTGCATGTAGCGGATAATCCAGCCGCCGGACACGTCGCGCATGATGTATTCTACTGCAGTAAAGGCAGCAGGCAGATGGTAGGCGTTAAGGTTGCCGTCCGGTTTGTAGTTCATGGTCAGGAAAATACCGCTGACGATTTGAATTACAAGGACGAGCAGGGCCAAAGAGCCGAAGTAATACCAGAAGTTGAAGTTCTTCGGCGCATAGTATTGAGCCAAATGCTCATTCCACATTTTAGACAGAGGGAAGCGATCGTCCATCCAGCCTAACAATGCTTTTGCTTTGCTATTGGTTTGGTTTGCCATAATTATCGTTCCTTATTTTTAGTCTTCGCCCACCAAAACAGTCGTATCGCTCAGATATTTGTAAGGCGGTACAACCAAGTTGGTCGGTGCAGGAACACCTTTGTATACTCGGCCTGCAATGTCGAATTTCGAACCGTGGCAAGGGCAGAAGAAGCCGCCTTTCCAGTCTGCGCCCAAGTCAGCGGGAGCAATATCGGGACGGTAAGTCGGAGAGCAACCCAGGTGGGTACAGATACCGATAGCAACGAGGAGGTTCGGTTTGATCGAACGGTGCTCGTTTTTACAGTTTTCGGGCTGATGATCCACTTCGGAATTGGGATCGACAACTGCGCCATCCAAACTTTTCAAGTCTTTGAGCTGTTGATCTGTGCGGTTGACCAGCCAAATCGGTTTGCCCTGCCATTCGGCAGTCAGCATTTGGCCTGCTTCGATTTTGCTGACATCTACTTCGACAGCAGCACCGGCAGCCTTAGCTTTCTCCGATGGGAAGAAGCTGGCCACGAAAGGCGTAGCTACGCCCAGAGCCGCCACACCGCCTGCACCGCAAGTAGCCAGTGTCAGAAAACGGCGGCGACCGTTGTTGATTTCTTGATTATCCATTATTCAGTCGTCCTAAAATTTTGGGAATACCGAGCCATTAAACAGCGTAATTCTACCTAGTTTGTTGTAATACTCAAAGCATTATTTAAAATAAGGTAAAGTTTTATGATATTGCTCAATACTCAGGCAGGGTTGTTTTCATCAAAGTGAACCACTTCGATACCGAATTTTTCTGCCACGGCATCGCCTAAGGCGCGTACGCCGTAACGTTCTGTCGCGTGGTGGCCGGCGCTGATAAATGCTACACCTGTTTCATTGGCAAGATGATATTGCGCTTCGGAAATTTCACCGGTCAGATACGCATCGACACCTTCGTCTACGGCCGTCTGAAAAAATCCCTGCGCACCGCCGCTGCACCAGGCAATACGTTTGATTTCGCGTTCAAAATCGCCGATAACGGTCGGCTTGCGGCCGAATACCGCCTCAATGCGTTCAGACAACTGCGCCAATGTTTGCGTGGTTTTCAGACGGCCTGTATTCAACAGGTTTTGCTCGCCGAATTGTTTTTCGAGCACCCAATCGAGTTTCTCGGCCAACTGCGCGTTATTGCCCAGTTGCGGGTGCGCGTCCAGCGGCAGGTGGTAACCCGCCATATTGATTTGGTGGTGCAGCAAGGTTTCAATTCGTGCTTTTTTCCAACCGGTAATCGTGATAGGCTCGCTTTTCCAAAACATGCCGTGGTGAACCAAAAGCAGATCCGCCCCCTGCTCTACGGCAAAATCGATTGCAGCTTTGCTGGCGGTAACCGAAGTGGCGATTTTGGCAATTTCTTCTTTGCCTTCGACTTGCAAACCGTTGGGCGCATAGTCTTTAAACAGCCCGACCTGCAATGTCTCATCGCACCACGCCAGAATTTCGCGGCGTAAAGCCATATTCCACTCCTTATATCTATCTTCAAAAACAGCTTCGCATTCTAACCGCAAAATCTGTTTACACCTCAAATTCTTACATTCCGATTTCAGCAATCATTCCCAACATTAATCATTTGCACATCATCATGAATTATTTTAATATACCCCACCTTACCCACAGGCCGTCTGAAAACACATGGACTCTATTATCGAATTGCGTCATCTCAAAACCTTGCTGGCTTTAGAAGAAACCGGCAGCGTTTCCCTTGCCGCCAAACGGGTTTTCCTGACCCAATCCGCCCTATCGCACCAAATCCGCGCCTTGGAAAATTATTACGAAACGCCGTTATTTGAACGCAAATCCACACCTTTGCGCTTCACACCGGCCGGTATGCGCCTGCTGCAACTGGCGCGCGAGCTGTTGCCACAAGTTGCCGCAGCCGAACGTGATCTGGTGCGGATTATCGAAGGCGAAGCCGGCGAACTCAGGCTTGCTGTCGAATGCCACACCTGCTTTGACTGGCTGATGCCTGCCATGGGCGAGTTCCGCCCGTTATGGCCGCAAGTTGAATTGGACATCGTTTCCGGTTTCCAAGCCGATCCGGTCGGGCTGCTGCTGCAACACCGCGCCGACCTTGCCATCGTTTCCGAAGCCGAGCCACTTAACGGCATCAGCTACCGCCCTCTGTTTGCCTATGAAATGGTCGGCATCTGCGCAGAAGACCACCCGCTTGCCGACAAAGACGTTTGGGAAGCCGAAGACTTCATCGACGAAACCTTGATTACTTATCCCGTCCCCGACGAAATGCTGGATTTGCCCAAAAAAGTGCTGCTGCCCAAAGGCATTAATCCGCCGCGCCGCCACAGCGAGTTGACCATCGCCATTATTCAGCTAGTTGCCAGCAAACGCGGCATCGCCGCCCTGCCCTATTGGACGGTTATGCCGTATTTGGAAAAAGGCTACGTCGTCCACCGCAAAATCACTTCAGACGGCCTGCAAAGCAAACTTTATGCTGCCATTCGTACGGAAGATGCCAACAAAGGCTATCTGGACAACTTCTGCCAAATCACGCACGACCGCTGTTTTGCCGACTTGCCGGGTTTGAGCGAATTGGAAATGTAAACTTGAAACAATCAAAAGGCCGTCTGAACAATTTTCAGATGGCCTTTTTTAATATATACAAAAATCTCACTGCTTCTATTCGGACTCATCCGAACCCAAACACGCCGACAAATCGATTTCAGACGGCCATGTCTTATCAGGCGCAACCCGAATATCGAAATGCTCGCCGCGATAGTCGAAAACCAAACGCCAAGCGTGCAAAAACAGATGTTCCGCATCATCGCCACCATACAGCGTATCGCCCAAAATCGGACTGCCTATGCTTTTCATAGCCACGCGCAGCTGATGGGTTTTGCCGGTAAACGGTTGCAACACAAACAGCCGCAAACCGGGCTGCAGGCTTTGGCTGCTGAAACGGGTAACGGCAAAATTATCCTCGTCACGCGTCAGCTTCCATGTACCGCGCCGCGAACGCACCATACCGCCTTTCACCCAGCCCTGCTTTTTCGCCGGCTTGTGCGTACCGAGTGCCAAATAAGTTTTACGCATGGTTTTTTCGGCAAACTGCGCCGACAAAGCGGCCGCGCTGTCGCGGTTGAGCGCAAGCAGCAACAGGCCGCTGGTGGCTTTGTCCAAACGGTGAACCAGCCACACGCGTTCAACGCCGAGCTGCTGCGCCAGCGAAGCGGTCAGGCAAACATCCCCTTCCGATTCGCTGTGCACCGATACGCCGCAAGGCTTATTGATGACCACAAAGTCTTTGTGCTCAAAAACAATGTCCCACATTTCAGACGGCCTTCAACACAATACCGTCGCCAAGCAGGGTCAAAATACCCAGCAGGCAGAACAAGATACATGCGGCAATGCGTACTGCTTTGGCTGGAATTTTGCGCATCAGCATTTCGCCCAAATACACGGCAGGCACAGAGGCAATCATCAAACCGGCAATACTGCCGACCACGACCAGCAGGATAGATTGGTATTTTGCCGCCAAAAGAACCGTCGCAATCTGCGTTTTATCGCCGATTTCTGCCAAGAAAAACAGGACGACCGTTGCTGTAAATGCGCCGTATTTCAACCACTTACTATCAGGGTCTTCGTCTTTGTCCGGCAACAGCAGCCATAATCCGACCGCAATAAAGCTGCCGCCGACCACCCATTTAATGACTTCGGGCGAAATAGCAGATGCCAGCCAGACACCGAGTGCGGCTGAAACAAGATGGTTCAACAGGGTTGCAATAAAGATACCGGCAACAATCGCGTTTTTGTGGGAAAAACGTGCTGCCAAAAAGAGCGCGAGCAATTGCGTTTTATCGCCGATTTCGGCAATGGCAACGCCCAGCGTCGAGGAGAAAAAAGCTTCCATGATTTAAGATACTCAACCGAAAAGCGGGCAAACAAAAAGCGCTGTGCATACCGCCCGCAAGGGTATGGACAACGCTTACGTCTTGCCTGTCTTCCGATAAAGCAGAGAAGATACCGCTGCCACGGCCGCACAAGCCGATTATGTTGACAACGGTTTCGGCATTGCGCCGAATGGCTACTCCCGTAAGAGTGAAGCCCGAATTGTAAGGCAATCCATGGCTTGAAGCAACAAAAAGAAAAACAAAAGGCTGTCTGAAACCCTATAAAGCAGGTTTCAGACGGCCTTTTTCACAATGATTAATTATCGGAGAACAAATCGCCTACTTTTTCCCAAAACGATTTTTTGCGCGGGGTTTGGCTGAGGTCGAGGCCGGAGGAGATTTTTTCAAATTCTTCCAACAACTCTTTCTGACGATCGGTCAGGTTGACCGGTGTTTCAACCAAAATGTGGCAGTACAAATCGCCGGTCGAGCTAGAACGCAGAGACTTGATGCCTTTGCCTTTCACGCGCATACGGCGGCCGGTTTGCGTTTCTTTCGGAATGTGCAGTTTGACTTTGCCGTCCAAAGTTGGCACTTCGACTTCGCCGCCCAATGCGGCAATGGCAAAGCTGATCGGCAGTTCGCAATGCAGATCTAAGCCGTTGCGTTCGAAGATTTTGTGCTGTCTTACGCGGACATTGACATACAAATCGCCTGCCGGTGCGCCGTGTTGACCCGGTTCGCCCTCGCCGCTCAAGCGGATGCGTTGGCCGTCGTCGATGCCTGCCGGAATGTTGACTTCAACCGTTTTGCTGGTTTTGGTGCGGCCTTCGCCACGGCATTTGACGCAAGGATCTTTGATTTCTTTGCCTGTACCGTGACAAGTCGGACAAGTCTGCTGCATTTGGAAAATGGCTTGGCGGACGTGTACCGTGCCTGAGCCGTGACAGGTCGAACAAGTCGATGCGGATGTGCCCGGTTTAGCACCTGAACCGTGACAGACATCACATTCTTCGTAAGTCGGAATATTGATGCGTTTTTTCACGCCTTTGGCGGCTTCTTCAAGCGAAATCTCTATACCGACCTGCAAGTCCGCACCGCTGTAATCCGGCTGACGGCCGCCTGCGCTGCCGCCACCGCCGAACATTTGGCTGAAAATATCGGAAAAATCGAAGCCTTGCGCACCACCGAAACCGCCAAAGCCACCGAATCCGCCCGCACCTGCGCCCTGTTCGAACGCGGCATGACCGTATTGGTCGTACATGGTACGTTTTTCCTTGTCAGACAAGGTGTCGTAAGCTTTTTGGACTTCTTTAAATTTTTCTTCCGCTTCTTTGTTGTCGGGATTGCGGTCGGGATGATATTTCATTGCCAGCTTGCGGTAGGCTTTTTTGATTTCATCGTCGCTAGCGCTGCGGGCAACACCAAGGGTTTCGTAATAATCTTGGGTACTCATAATTTTGATAGTGTTTTGAATAAGTTTGAACTGGGTCGGATATGTGGGCGGAAGGTAAAAAACTCAAGTCGATATTTTTAAGGCCGTCTGAAAATTTTGTTTCAGACGGCCTCCCTCGCCTTGTCAAAGCATGATAATGGCCTTAAAGTGAAAGAATATTTGACCCTATACCGCTGTTTTATACTAGAAAGGTTTTCCTCCATGATGAAAAAAACCGCTTCCTTTTTATGCCTGATGCTGATGGCGGCCGCTGTCCAAGCCGCGCCTTCCGACAGCGAACGCATTGCGGCACTGGAGCGTCAGGTGGCCGAACTGACTGCCCAAGTAAACCGCCTACTGAGCGAGCGTTTGGACGAGCGTTCCGCACGCAGAAACAACGAAGTTCACGTGTGTACGTTGTCGGCATTTACCGACACATTCCGTACCGAAAACGTCAACCGCGGCCGCGCACGCTTGGATGTGATTCAGCAATGCCGCCGCCAGCACGCGGAAATGTTCTGCAAGGAAGAAACCGTCCGTTGCCAGACTTACCGTTAACCTTT
>NZ_JAPWBA010000011.1:0-58568 GCF_041433195.1 Neisseria sp. 27098_8_139 | reverse complement strand
AAAGAAACTCTCCATCGGCGCATTGTCCCAGCAGTTCGCCTTACGCGACATGCTTTGAATCATGGAATGCTCCGCAAGCAATTCCCTATACCCCGCCGTACGGTACTGCACACCCTGGTCGGAATGAAGCATCGTTCCTTCGCCGGTCAGCCGGGGGGCGGCTTTTTCGAGCATTTCCTTCACCATTTCGCTGTCGGCTCTGCGGCTCATGGCGTAGGCGACGATTTCCCGGTTGAACAAGTCCAAGATTGGCGAGAGGTACAGTTTGCCGTCCTTCCCTTTGAGTTCGGTAACGTCGGTCAGCCATTTTTCGTTGGGCTTTTCAGCTTTGAATAGGCGTTTGAGGAGGTTTTCCGATATTTCGCCCATGGCGGGATGGCGGTAGGCTTTTTTCGCCCGTATGAGGGCTTTCAGTTCCAACTGCTTCATCAACCGCGCCACTTTTTTGCGGTTCCAACCCAATGCGGCGGCAATGCGCCTTTGCCCGTAGCGTCCTTTATGCCGCCGGTAGGTTTCGACAAGGAGGGCTTTGTCGGCTTCGTCGGGGTCGGGTCGGTCTTGGTGGTGGTAGTAGAAGCTGCTTTTGGGCAGGTTTGCAATGTGCAGCAGGTATTTGAGCGGGTGTTGCGCCCTCAGTGTTTGGACGGTTTGGCTTTGTCCTTTTCGGTCCGCTTTTGGCTGAGGGCTTTTAACTCCTTTAGGTAGGCAACCTCTGCGCGCATATAGCACAATTCTTCGATAAGCTCTGCCTGTGTTTTTTCGTGGTCGGGTTTGTCGGCGATGAAGGGGTTTTTGCGGTGTTCGGTCATGGTTTTGGATTGTGGATGTTCGAGTGCGCCGATGCCGCCTTCTTGATAGGCGCGTATCCATCGTCGCAGGTGGGTTCGGGAGATGCCGTAGTGGTCTGCGGTACGCTGTTGGCTGCGTATATGCAGGTAGTGGAGTACGGCTTGGTATTTGAAGTGTAATGTATATTTGCTCATAAAAAAACTGCACCTTGTGAGTTGGAGGGGATGTCCAACTTTTGGGGTGCAGTTCATCTTTCAGACGGCCTTTTCCTCATTCAAATCCTACTCTCTATTCCGCTCATTCCAAAAGTAACGCCATACGAAGCATGGAAAAGCAAAAATCAAGTAGAGGCAGACAACGGTCGCATAAAACTCCCAATCTTGGGCATGTACGGCTCCGGCGCGTGATTCGAGGATATAGGCGAGAATCGCAGTAAGAAGGAAGCCTGCCAGCAATTCGATCAAGTGATGGCCGATGTGTTTGCGTTTCAGGGCGATGATGCCGAAGAATTTGGTGGTAATAAATGGCGCGTTGGCAAAGATAAGTGCCAACAGCAAAAGAATGTACATGGATGCGGTCATGATGGTCTTTCTGTTTTCAGACGGCCTGTGTGTGATTTTAACATGTTAAATGGGCATTCTTGCCCATCATTATCCGTGGAATATTCAATCTCTTGATGATACCCGCCTGATGATTGTTCAAAGGCTTGAGGCCGTCTGAACTTTGGGGATACTTCATCCGAATGCGAATCCTAACAAAAACGGCGACTTTGGAACAGCCGCCGTTGTTTTTGTTTGAAGCTTACAGGGTATTTTCCAATGCTTTGGCACACCAGTCGATAACGGTTTGCGGCATAATACCCCACAGGAGCAGCAGGAAGGCATTGACCGTCAGGACAAATTTGGCGGCATAGTTGCTGCCGACCGGCTGGTCATGATCAGGCGCATCGAAGTAGATGACTTTGACCACGCGAAGGTAGTAGAACGCGCCAATCAGAGACATGATGACGGCAAACACTGACAACCAAACATAGCCTTGTTTCAAGAGCGCCATAATCACGCCGAACTTGGCGTAGAAGCCCATCAGCGGCGGAATACCTGCCATGGAGAACATGGACAACAACATCAGGAAAGCAAACCATGCATGGCGGTGGTTGAGGCCAGCGAGGTCTTTGATGTCTTCACACTCAATGTCTTTGGTGGACAATACCATCAAAACACCGAAGCTGACTGCCGCCATCACAGCATAGGTAATGGCGTAATACAAACCAGCGGTAAAGCCGACTGCGCCTGCCATAAACGCCAACAAGATAAAGCCCATGTGCGATACGGTGGAATAGGCAAGCATACGTTTGATATTGGTTTGCATGATGGCGGCAAGGTTACCGACCATCAAAGATGCAACGGCAAGGATGGCCAACATCGGCGCCCAGTCTGAATGTATGGTACCCATACCGGTAACAAGGATACGGAACGCAAAGACAACGGCGGCAATTTTCGGAGCCGTACTCACAAAGGCGGTAACAGAGGTCGGCGCGCCATCGTACACATCGGGTACCCACATATGGAATGGAACCGCACCCAATTTAAATGCAATGGCGACCACAATAAACACCATACCCAACTTCAACAACCACTCATTGGCCTGCTCATTGAAAGCAGAAGCCAAGACAGAAGCAAAATCAAGGGAACCGGTGGCGCCGTAAACCATGGAAATACCATAGAGCAGCAAACCGGAGGCTAACGCGCCCAATACGAAGTATTTCAGCGCAGCCTCGGCAGAACGACCGGAATCACGGCGCAGGGCAATCATGGCGTACAGCGACAAAGACAACAATTCCAAACCGATATACGCAGTCAAGAAATGTGCAGAGCTGACCATGACGCTCATACCCAACAGAGCAAACAGCGACAGGGTATAAAACTCGCCTTTGAAGATTTGGCGGTCTTGGTTGTACGGTTTACTGTAAATAAACAGACCAAACGTCAGCGCATACAACACCAGTTTTGCCAAACGGGACATGCCGTCTGCAATATACATACCATGAAAGGCATCGACACTGCCCTGCTCCCATACCGCCAATTGGGTGACGGCTACGACAATGACTGTTCCCAAACTCATCAGATGGGTTAAATAGCGGTTTTTATCGCAAATCCACAAGTCTGCCAGCAATACGACACCCAATAGCGCAAGCAGCACGATTTCGGGCATGGCGGGCATTAAATTCAAATCAGACCAGTTCATTTACACACCTCAAATCTTGCTTTGTGCCACATGGGCAATCAAATCGTTTGCCGCTTGATGCACCACTTCGATAAACGCTTGCGGATACAGACCCATGCCCAAAACAGCAACCGCCAAAATTGCCAAAATCGCAAATTCGCGGCAATTGATGTCTTGCATTTCGGCAACGTGCGGATTGTGGATCGCACCAAAAATAACGCGTTTGTACATCCACAGGGTATAAGACGCACCGTAAATCAGGGTCATGGCAGCCAACGCGCCTACCCAGAAATTCACTTTAACCGCACCCATAATCACCATAAACTCGCCCACGAAGCCTGAAGTCGCAGGCAGACCGGCATTGGCCATACCGAACAACATCATAAACGCCGCAAACTTAGGCATCACATTGACCACGCCGCCATAATCGGCAATATTGCGGGTATGCAGGCGGTCGTACATCACGCCGATACACATAAACATCGCGGCAGACACGAAACCGTGGGAAATCATTTGAATGATTGCACCTTTCAATGCCCAGTCATTCAATTGGCCGTTCACAAACAGGAACATACCTAAAGTGACAAAACCCATATGACTGATGGAAGAGTACGCTACCAATTTTTTCATATCGGTTTGCACCAAAGCCACCATACCGATGTAAATCACGGCAATCAGGCTCAATACGATGATTATAGGGGCAAAATAGCGTGCCGCATCCGGCATAATCGGCAGGATAAAGCGCAAGAAACCATACGCACCCAGTTTCAGCGTAATCGCCGCCAACACCATCGAACCACCGGTCGGCGCTTCAACGTGGGCATCCGGCAACCAAGTATGCACAGGGAACATCGGCACTTTTACAGCGAATGACAGGAAGAACGCCACAAACAAAAGCTGTTGTACGCCCAACGGAATCTGTTTGATGTTTTGGAAATCGACAATAGAGAAGCTGCCTGTTTGATAGTACAGGTAAACCATGGCAACCAGCATCAAGAGCGAACCCATCAGCGTATAGAGGAACAGCTTGACCGACGCATAGACGCGGCGCGGGCCGCCCCATACACCGATAATCAGGTACAGCGGAATCAGCATACCCTCAAAGAACACATAAAACAGAATCGCATCCTGCGCGGCAAACGCGCCGTTAATCAAACCCGACATCATCAGGAATGCCGCCATATACTGCGCCGGACGTTTCTGAATAACTTCCCAACCGGCCAATACCACCAACAGCGTAATAAACGCATTTAAGATGATAAAGAGTACTGAAATACCGTCCACGCCCAATGCGTAGTTGATTTTCAGAAGCGGAATCCACTCGTGGAACTCGGTAAACTGATAGCCGCCGCTCAAACGGTCGAACCCGGTAAACAGGGGCAGCGTTACCAAGAAACCGGCAAGCGCACCCATGAAGGCAAGCACACGCGCCAGCGGCGCACGGCTGTCTTTACCGGTCGCCAAAACCAGCACACCTGCGGCGATGGGTATCCATATTGCCAAGCTGAGTAGGTAGTTGGAAAACATAGTGGTTAACCTGTGGTTAAAATAAAAATGTGTTTATGTGGATATTTCTTCGTTTCAGACGGCCTGAAGGTTTAAGGCCGTCTGAAACCTTATTCTTATCGGAACAATCCCCAGAAAGTCATGCCGAGCAGTACCAATACGCCGAACACCATAGCGGCGGCGTAGGTGTAGATAAAGCCGGTTTGGGCTTTACGCACTTGCGCGGCAATCGCGCCGACCAGTTTGGCGGAGCCGTTGACAATACCGTTGTCGATAATGGCAGTATCGCCGACTTTCCAGAAGAAGGTACCCAATGTGCGCGTGCCTTTGGCAAAAACGTTGAAATACAGGGCATCAAGGTAGTATTTGTTTTCAAACAAAACGTAAATCGGACGGAACGCCTGTGCAATTTTCGCTGGCAGGTGCGGCAGTTTGACGTACAGAAGCCATGCGCTCAACACGCCTGCGATAGCGAGGTAGAGTACAGGCGAATGCAGGCTGTGTGACACCATTGCCAATGCGCCGTGGAATTCTTCCTTCATGATGTGCATGGTCGGATGCGCATCGGCGTTGACGAAAATCACGTCTTTGAAGAAATCGCCGTAAAGCATAGGCTCGATGGCAACGTAGCCGATGATGACGGACGGAATCGCCAGCAAAATCAAAGGCAGGGTAACAACCAACGGGCTTTCGTGCGGATTGTCGTTTTTGCCCAAACCGTGATGCTCTTCACCATGATGATCGTCATGATGCTCAGGCAGGCTGCGCCATTTCTCTTCGCCATGGAACACCATAAAGTATTGGCGGAACGCGTAGAACGCAGTAACAAACACACTGGCGAGGACGGCAAAATAGGCAAAACCGCTGCCCGGCAAGGTGCTGTATTTCGCTGCTTCGATAATCGAATCTTTAGAATAGAAGCCGGAGAAGAACGGCGTACCAATCAGCGACAAGTTACCGATCAGCATGGTCAGCCAAGTAATCGGCATGTATTTTTTCAGGTTGCCCATGTGGCGCATATCTTGGTCGTGGTGCATACCGATAATCGCGCTACCTGCGGCCAAGAACAACAAGGCTTTAAAGAAAGCGTGGGTCATCACATGGAACATCGCCACGGAATAGGCGGACGCGCCCAAAGCCACGGTCATATAACCCAGTTGCGACAGGGTGGAATACGCAACCACACGTTTGATGTCGTTTTGAATCACGCCCAAGAAGCCCATAAACAGGGCGGTAATCGCACCGATTACCATGATGACAGACAGCGCAGTGCTGCTCATCTCATAAATCGGCGACATACGCGATACCATGAACAGACCGGCGGTAACCATGGTTGCGGCGTGAATCAATGCAGAAATCGGGGTCGGACCTTCCATCGAATCAGGCAGCCAGACGTGCAACGGGAATTGTGCCGATTTACCCATCGCACCGACAAACAGGAGCAAACAAGTTACGGTAATCAAAGACCATTCCACACCGGGGAACAATTGAATGGTGGCCGTCTGAACATTAGGCAGATAAGCGAATACATCTTGATAGCGCAAGCTGCCGCCGAAATAGGCAAGCACCAAGCCGATACCGAGCAAAAAGCCGAAGTCGCCGACGCGGTTGATCAAAAAGGCTTTCAGGTTGGCAAAAATCGCGCTCGGACGTTTGAAATAGAAACCGATCAAGAGATACGACACCAAGCCTACCGCTTCCCAACCGAAGAAGAGCTGGACGAAGTTGTTGCTCATAATCAGCATCAACATGCTGAATGTAAACAAAGAAATATAGCTGAAGAAGCGTTGGTAGCCGACTTTTTCATCGTGCATATAGCCGATGGTATAGATATGTACCATCAGCGATACACCCGTTACCACGACCATCATCATCGCCGTCATCGTATCGACCAAGAAGCCGACGGAGAAATCCAAGCCGCCCATTGTCAGCCAGGTATAGACATTCTCGTCAAACTTGGCGCGGCTGCCGTCAATAAAGCCCCACAGCACATAAGCTGACAGCACGGCGGACACCGCCACGCCGAGTATCGTAACCGTATGCGCGCCGGCACGTCCGATTTTGTTGCCGAACAAACCCGCAATCAGCGAGCCTGCTAACGGAACAAGGGCAATTATCAAATATAAAGTCATATCGTTCATGATTACCCTTTCAACTCATCCAAATCGGCAACGTTGATTGTTTGTCGGTTGCGGTACACCAATACCATAATCGCCAAACCGATGGCAGATTCGGCAGCGGCAACGGTCAATACGAAGAATACGAAAATTTGTCCGGCAGTATCGCCCAAATATTGCGAGAAGGCGATAAAGTTGAAGTTCACTGCCAAAAGCATCAGCTCGATGGACATCAATAATACCAGCACGTTTTTGCGGTTCATAAAGATACCCATTGCGCTGATACCGAACAGGAGCGCACCCAATACCAAATAATGCGTCAAGGTAATCATGCTTTGCCCTCCCCTTCCGGCTTGAGGCCGTCTGAAACTTCGCTCTCTTCGGCAGATTCGACTTGCGGTTTGACCGCTTCCATTTTCACCAGACGCATACGGCCCTGGTCGGCACGTACTTTAACTTGGTCGGCAGGATCCATACGTTTCGGATTGGTGGTTTTGCGGTGAACCAGCGCAATCGCGGCCACCATGCCCAACAGCAGCAATACCGCCGCCAATTCAAACGGCAACAGGTAGTCGGTATAAATACGGCTGCCCAAATCGCGGATATTATTGTAATCGGCGGGAATGTCTTTCATCAGACCAAATGCGGCCAGGTCGGTTTTCGGGTTGACCAGAATCAGGATCAGGGCAACCGCCAACAATGTGCCGACCACACCGGCAACAGGCGCATGACGCCAGAAACCGGCGCGCATTTCTTCAATGTCGATGTTCAACATCATCACGACGAACAGGAACAACACCATCACGGCGCCGACGTAAACCACCACCAGCGTCACGCCCAAGAATTCGGCCTGCATCAGCATCCAAATCATCGCGCTTACGCAGAAGGTCAGCACCAGATGCAAAGCGGCATGTACGGGGTTTTTAGCGGTAACGGTACGAACCGCACCGTACAAAACGATGGCGGCAAGAATATAGAACAGAATCGCGGAAAAAGTCATTCGTCTGCTCCTTAACGATACGGCGCGTCAGCGGCTTTGCGCTTGGCGATTTCGGCTTCGTATTTGTCGCCAATGGCCAAAAGAATCGGCTTGGTCATGTGCAAGTCGCCTTTTTTCTCGCCGTGATATTCAAAAATATGGGTTTCCACAATCGCATCGGTCGGGCAGGCCTCTTCGCAGAAACCACAGAAGATGCACTTGGTCAGGTCGATGTCGTAACGCTTGGTGCGGCGCGTGCCGTCTTCGCGTTCTTCCGATTCGATGTTAATCGCCATTGCCGGACAAACTGCCTCGCACAATTTACACGCAATACAGCGCTCTTCGCCGTTCGGATAACGGCGTTGCGCGTGCAAACCGCGGAAACGCACGGATTGCGGCGTTTTTTCTTCAGGGAAGTAAATCGTGTCTTTGCGGGCGAAGAAATTTTTGAGCGTTACGCCCATGCCTTTCACCAATTCGCCCAGCAGGAAGGTTTTTACTAAATTAGCCATTTTCGGATGCTCTTTTCGGATTGTTCTGTTTACAGGCCGTCTGAAAGCGGTTTTTTAACCTGCCGCGCCCACCATTTCTAAAAACTCTGCTTCGGTCAGCTTCGGGGTATCGTTGGCCAAGTCGTAATACGGAGCTTTGCAATCGATAAAGATTTGCGAAGTGGTTTCAAAGCCCGCGTTGTCGGCAAACAGCCCGGCGTTGATGTAATAATCGTTGCCAACTTTCACAAACAGATGTGTGCCGCAGTGTTTGCAAAAACAGCGTTGCGCCCATTCGGACGACTGATAATGCGCAATGTGTTCGCTGCCTGTAATTTCAGGCGACTGGGCGGCCAAAGTAAAAGACGCGCCACCGCCCCATACGCGGCATCTTCCGCAATGGCAGGCGTGGAGTTCGCGGTTTTCGGCGGTTTCCAGTGATACTGCGCCACACAGGCATTGAGCTTTCATTAGGTTCTCTCGGTTTGAAACGGTTAAAAATTTGGGTTATAGGCTACCTGAAAACTTTCAGACGGCCTCCCTGCCCTATTTCCACAAATTCAGCGGTGAAATCATCCACACGCCCAAAATCACGATGTAGGCGAAGCCGATCGGAATCAGCACTTTCCAGCCTAAACGCATGATTTGGTCGTAACGGTAACGTGGGAAAGTTGCACGGATCCACAGATACCAGTACAGCACCGCCGCCATTTTCACGAACATCCAGAATGCGGAAGGCGTACCGATAAAGCCCCAGCTTTGCGGGAACGGAGACAACCAGCCGCCGAGGAACATCAGTGATGTCAGCGCGGCAATCAGAATCATGAAAATGTATTCTGCAAGGAAGAACAGCGCGAACGCGAAGCCGGAATATTCGACGTGGTGGCCGGCAACGATTTCGGATTCGCCCTCTGCTACGTCAAACGGCGCGCGGTTGGTTTCGGCAACGGCGGAAATCAGATAGACGATGAAGATAGGGAAGAGCGGCAGCCAGTTCCAAGAGAATACCGAGCCGCCGGCAATACCTTTGGCTTGTGCGGCAACGATGTCGGAGAAGTTCATGCTGCCCGATACCATCACAACGCACACCAGCGCGGCACTCATGGCAATCTCGTAGGAAATGCTTTGTGCGGAAGCACGCATTGCACCCAAGAACGAATATTTGGAGTTGGAAGCCCAGCCCGCGATGATCACGCCGTAAACCGACAGCGAGGTAATCATCAGGATGTACAAAAGGCCAATATTGATGTTGGTCAGCACCCATTCTTCGTTGAACGGAATCACTGCCCATGCCGCAAAAGACGGGGCGAGCGACATAATCGGGCCGATATAGAACAGGGCTTTGTTTGACAGCTTCGGACGGGTTACCTCTTTAAACAAGAGTTTGAACACGTCGGCAAACGGCTGAATCAGACCCCACGGGCCGGTCACGTTCGGGCCGACACGAAGCTGCATAAAGCCGATGACTTTACGTTCGAAATACGTCAGGTAGGCAACGGTCAGAATCAGCGGAATCAGGATAATCACGATTTTGACGATGACGGATACCACCAAGCCTACGGTGATGCCCAAATCGCCCAGACCGAGCGTTGCGGCAAAGAGGTTTTGGAACCATTCTTGCATGATCAAGCTCCCGCCAGTTCAATAGTGTCCATCAACGCACCCAGCGCGGCATTTTCGGTATGCAGCGGCAGATGCACCACGTTTTCAGGCAAACCGGCATCGGCTTTGACGGCAACCGATACGCTTGCGCCGTTTTGTTTGGCGACAGCGGTTTGTCCGTCTTGCAGGCCCAAGCGTGCCAATGTGTTCGGATTTACACGCGCAGCAGGCACGGCGGCATGGCTGGTTTCTTGCAACGGCGCAGAACGACGCACGATAGAATCAGTGTGATAAATACCGATGCCGCCGACACGGACGAGGCGGTCTGAGGCCGTCTGAACGCCCTCCCCTGCCCATGTGCTGCGGTTGTCCAGTTTGGACGGCAGGCTTTCTGCATCCAGCGCATCTTTCAGAATCGCAGCGGTATCGTGGTATTCAAAACCTTTCAAGTCAAACAGGTTGCCCAATACGCGCAACACTTTCCACAGCGGACGCGAATCGCCGAAGCCTTGTACCACGCCGTGGAAAGATTGCAGACGGCCTTCCATATTGATGAAGCTGCCCGAAGTTTCGGTAAACGGCGCAATCGGCAACAATACGTCGCACACGTCCAGCAGCGTTTCGCTGACAAACGGTGTAAACGCCATCACGCTTTTCGCCTGTTTCAACGCGGCTACGGCTTTTGCACCGTCAACCGTATCGATTTCAGGCTCGACGTTGAGCAGCAAGACTGCCTGTTTCGGCGCGTTTGCCATTTCGGCAACGCTCTCGCCGGAGTTTACATTCAAGACATCCGCACCAACGCTGTTGGCGGCTTGCGGCAAAATGCCCAGCACTGCGCCGGTTGCATCTGCCAGCTCTTGTGCGGCGGCATAAATGGCGGCGTAATCAGGATGGTTTTGCACTTCCGCACCCAAAATCACTGCTGCTTTTTCAGCGTTTTTCAGGCTGGCGGTAACTGCGTGTTCCGCATTGCCAGACAGTTTTTTCAGACGGCCTGCCCATTTGTCGGGATGTGCGGCTTCTTGAGACAGAAGCGGCATAAACAATTCTTCTTTACTGCTGGCCAATACGCTCAAGGCCATACGGTCTTTGGCGGCACGGCGTAGGCGGGCGGTCAGGAGCGGCTGTTCTTTGCGCAAGTTCGCGCCGACTACCAATACGGCATCGTTGTCAGCCAAAGATTCAATGCTTTGTCCCAACCATTGCGCACCTTTAAGGCCGTCTGAAAGACGTTTGTCTTGTTGGCGCAAACGGGTTGCAAAGTTTTTAACACCCAAGCCGTCGGCAAGTTTTTTGGCCAGATACAGCTCTTCAATCGTATTCATCGGATTGGCCCAAACGCCGACTTGGTTTTGGTTGCCGTCTTTGGCGATACATTCAATCGCGCTGCGGACATATTCCAGCGCGGTTTTCCAATCCACGTCCATCCACTCGCCGCCCTGTTTGATTTTCGGGTTTTTCAGACGGCTTTCGTGATACAGGCCTTCGTAGGCAAAACGGTCGCGGTCGGACAGCCAGCATTCGTTGATGGCTTCGTTTTCCAACGGCAACACTCGGCGGACGGTATGGTCTTTGGTTTGTACAATCAGATTGCTGCCCAAAGCGTCATGAGCGGAGACGGATTTGCGGCGGTTCAATTCCCAAGTACGCGCGTTGAAGCGGAACGGTTTGCTGGTCAATGCGCCGACAGGACACAAATCGATGACGTTGCCTGACAATTCGGTTTCCACTGCTTTACCGATAAAAGGCATGATCTCGGAGTGTTCGCCGCGGTTGGCCATGGCGATTTCTTGCACGCCGGCGATTTCTTCAGTGAAACGAACGCAACGGGTACAGTGGATACAACGGCTCATTTCCTCGGCGGAAACCAAAGGGCCCATGTCTTTGCCGACGACAGAACGTTTTTCTTCGGTATAGCGGCTGGTGGTTTTGCCATAGCCCATCGCCAAATCCTGCAACTGGCATTCGCCGCCTTGGTCGCAGGTCGGACAATCAAGCGGATGGTTGATGAGCAGGAACTCCATCACGCCTTCTTGCGCCTCTCGGGCTTTTGCCGAATGCGTACGCACAATCATGCCGTCTGTAACCGGCGTGGCACAGGCGGGCAAAGGTTTGGGGGCTTTTTCCACGTCCACCAAACACATACGGCAGTTGGCGGCGATGGAAAGTTTTTTGTGGTAACAGAAATGCGGGATATAAGTACCGAGCTTGTGCGCGGCTTCAATCACCGTCGCGCCCTGCTCCACAGATACCTGTTTGCCGTCGATTTCGATTTGTAACATGGTTCGTTCCTAGTTACGGGTATTTAATAAATAATTCTTTTAGAGGCCGTCTGAAAACTTAGCACCACTTATTCGGTTTCATCGGTCCGCCGTGTTCGATGTAATGCACAAACTCATCACGGAAATGCTTGGTAAAGCTGCGGACAGGGAAAACAGCGGCATCGGCAAGGGCGCAGATGGTACGGCCTGCCATTTGGTTACCGACGGAATCCAGCAAATCCAAGTCTTCCATGCGGCCTTTGCCTTCTACGATGCGGTGGACGATGCGGTAAAGCCAGCCCGTGCCTTCTCGGCAAGGCGTACATTGGCCGCAAGACTCGTCGTAGTAGAAGTAGCTCAAACGCTCAAGGGCTTTCACCATGCACACGTCTTCGTCCATGACGATAATCGCGCCGGAACCCAGCATCGAGCCTGCTTTGGAAATCGAGTCATAGTCCATATTGGTCTGCATCATAATATCGGCAGGCAAAACTGGCGCGGACGAACCGCCGGGAATGACGGCTTTAAGTTTTTTACCGCCGCGCATACCACCCGCCATTTTCAAGACTTCGGCAAACGGCGTACCCAATGGCACTTCATAGTTGCCCGGACGCTCGACGTGGCCGGAAATACAGAACAATTTGGTACCGCCTGCATTCGGAATACCTTTATCGGCAAATGCCTGTCCGCCGTCACGGATAATGAATGGGACGGAGGCGAAGGTTTCGGTATTGTTAATGGTGGTCGGTTTGCCATACAGGCCGAACGAAGCAGGGAATGGCGGTTTAAAGCGCGGTTGCCCTTTTTTGCCTTCCAACGATTCGAGCAATGCGGTTTCTTCACCGCAAATGTATGCGCCGTAGCCGTGGTGGGCGAAGAGTTCAAATTCAAAATCCGAACCCAAAATATTTTTACCTAAAAAACCTGCGGCACGCGCCTGCTCCAAAGCGGCTTCAAAGCGTTGGTAGCCTTCAAAAATTTCGCCGTGGATATAGTTGTAGCCGGCTTTCGCACCCATCGCGTAACCGGCAATAATCATGCCTTCAATCAGGGCATGAGGATTGAACATGATGATGTCGCGGTCTTTGAACGTACCCGGCTCGCCTTCGTCGGTGTTACAAACCACATATTTTTCGCCCGGGAAGGAACGGGGCATAAAGCTCCATTTCAAACCGGTCGGGAAGCCCGCACCGCCACGACCGCGCAAGCCGGAGGTTTTGACTTCGTCAATCACATCGGTTTGCGAGATGTTTTCGGACAGGATTCTACGCAGCGCGCTGTAACCGCCGCGTTTGACGTATTCGTCCAATGTCCAGCAGTAGGGATTGGCGGTATCCACTTGGTCAAAAATCACGCCTGATTGGTAAATAGCCATTTTTGGTGTGCCTGTTCGTTTTCGTATCGGTTGCAGCCGTTGTTTTCAGACGGCCTTTTATTTCAGTTCGGCAAGTTTCTTGTCAATTGCTTCTTCAGTCATAAAGCTGCACATGCTGTGGTTGTTGACCAGCATGACCGGAGCGTCGCCGCATGCGCCCATGCATTCGCCTTCGACAAGGGTAAATTTTCCGTCGGGCGTGGTTTCGCCGTAGCCGATACCGAGTTTTTGTTTGAGGTATTCGCCGGTAGCCATACCGCCGCGCAGGGCGCAGGGCAGGTTGGTACAAACGGTCAGTTTGTATTTGCCAACAGGCTCAAGGTCGTACATATTGTAGAAAGTAGCGACTTCGTAGGCTTGTGCAGGCGAGATGCCGATATAGTCTGCGACAAAGGCGATGGTCTCGGGAGCAAGCCAGCCTTTTTCGGTCTGGGCAATACGCAATGCGCCCATAATCGCGGAACGGCGTTGGTCGGCAGGATATTTTGCCAACTCAATATCAATTTGTTTTAAGGATTCTGCGGATAACATTATCGGTCAACCTCCCCGAATACGATGTCCTGCGTACCGATGATGGCAACAACGTCAGCCAGCATGTGGCCTTTTGCCATTTCGTCCATGCCTTGCAGGTGGGCGAAGCCGGGTGCACGGATTTTCAGGCGGTAGGGTTTGTTTGCACCGTCTGAAATGATGTAAACGCCGAACTCGCCTTTCGGATGTTCGACAGCGGTGTAGGTCTCGCCCTCGGGAACGTGCATACCCTCGGTAAAGAGTTTGAAATGGTGAATCAGGTCTTCCATACCTGTTTTCATTTCGGTACGTTTGGGCGGAGCGAATTTGTGGTTTGTGGTAATGACCGGACCCGGATTGACACGCAACCACTCGGAACATTGTTTGATGATGCGTACGGATTGACGCATTTCTTCCATACGGCAGAGGTAACGGTCGTAGCAGTCGCCGTTGACGCCGACGGGGATGTCGAAATCCATTTTGTCGTACACTTCGTAAGGCTGTGTCTTACGCACGTCCCATTCCACGCCTGAACCGCGCAACATCACGCCGGTAAAGCCTTTTTGCATGGCGCGCTCAGGAGTGACAACGCCGATGCCGACGGTACGCTGTTTCCAAATACGGTTGTCGGTCAGGAGGGTTTCGAGTGTGTCGATGTTTTTCGGGAAACGTTCGCAGAAGGCGTCGATAAAGTCGAGCATGGTGCCTTCGCGGGATTCGTTGAGCTGCTTCAATACTTTGGCGTTGCGGAATTTGCTGCTCTCGTATTTGGGCATGAAATCGGGCAGGTCGCGGTAAACACCGCCGGGACGGAAGTAGGCTGCGTGCATACGCGCGCCGGACACGGCTTCGTACAAGTCCATCAGCTCTTCGCGGTCGCGGAAGGCGTAAAGGATGGCGGTCATCGCGCCGATGTCGAATGCGTGCGAACCGATACCCATCAAGTGGTTGAGGATGCGCGTTACTTCGGCGAACATCACGCGGATGTATTGGGCGCGGATAGGCACATCAATACCGGCAAGTTTTTCTACTGCCAAACAATACGCCTGCTCGTTGACCATCATGGAAACGTAGTCCAAGCGGTCCATATAGGGCAGGGCTTGCAGATAGGTTTTGGTTTCAGCCAGTTTTTCAGTACCACGGTGCAGGAGGCCGATATGCGGGTCGGCACGGACGATTTGTTCGCCGTCCAACTCCAAAATCATACGCAATACGCCGTGCGCCGCAGGGTGTTGCGGGCCGAAGTTGATGGTGTAGTTTCTTAATTTATTGGCCACCGTAGTTCTCCTCACGGACGATACGCGGCGTGATCTCGCGCGGCTCAATGGTAACAGGTTGGTAAATCACGCGTTTTTGCTCTTCGTCGTAACGCATTTCGACATAACCGGAAATCGGGAAGTCTTTGCGGAACGGATGTCCGACGAAACCGTAATCGGTCAGGATGCGGCGCAAGTCCGGGTGGTTGTTGAACATGATGCCGTACAAATCGAAGGCTTCACGTTCGTACCAATCCGCGCTGTTGTAAATATCGACTACGGATTCGACTACGGGGAAGTCGTCGTCTGAAACCCAGACGCGTACGCGGATGCGTTGATTGTTTTTAACGGAAAGCAACTGACTGACGACGGCAAAGCGCTTGCCCTGCCATACTTCGTTTTTGTAAGTGCTGTAATCGACACCGCACAAGTCAACCAGAAGCTCGAAATGCAACTCTTCATGGTCGCGCAATGCAGTCATGACTGAAATATAGTGTTCGGGCAGACACTCGACGGTAATCTCGCCCAAAGCCGAAATGACTTTGCTTGCCTGCTCGCCGAGCACGCTGACGACGGTCTCGTATAAGTTTTGAATGCTTGCCATATCGTCCTCTCCTTACTCGTCACGCGCGATGGTGGAAGTGCGCTTGATTTTTTGTTGGAGCTGAATCAGGCCGTAAATCAGAGCTTCCGCAGTCGGCGGACAACCCGGCACATAAACGTCTACCGGCACGACGCGGTCGGCACCGCGCACAACGGAATAAGAATAGTGATAATAGCCGCCGCCGTTGGCACACGAGCCCATAGACAATACCCAGCGCGGCTCGGCGAGCTGGTCGTATACGCGGCGCAGGGCGGGCGCCATTTTGTTGGTCAACGTACCTGCCACAATCATCAGGTCAGCCTGACGTGGGGACGGACGGAAAATGATGCCGAAACGGTCAAGGTCATAACGCGCCATACCCGCATGCATCATTTCCACGGCGCAGCAGGCCAAGCCGAAAGTAACCGGCCACAATGAACCGGTACGCATATAGTTCAACACCGTATCCGCGCTGGTGGTGATGAAACCTTTTTTCAAAACGCCTTCTATTCCCATTCCAGCGCACCTTTTTTCCATTCGTAAATAAAGCCTACCGTCAGAACGACGATAAACACCAGCATAGACCAGAAGCCGTATGCGCCCAAATCTTTGAACACGACAGCCCACGGCAACATGAACGCGACCTCCAAATCAAACAGGATGAAGAGGATGGCGACGAGGTAATAGCGCACGTCGAACTTCATCCTTGCGTTTTCAAAGGCTTCAAAACCGCATTCGTAAGCCGCGTCTTTTTCGGCATAGTGGCGTTTCGGGCCTAAAATTGTGCCGAGCAGGATAAACAGCACGCCGGCTGCCAGGCCGACGAGGATGAATACGAGGACGGGAAAGTAACTGGCCAACATGGTCGTACCTAACTGGTTGACAGACAAATCTTAAAAATAGATTACCATTTTATCGAATTTCAAAAGCCATTTAAAGGTAAATATCAGCAAATCAGTAAAAAAACACTAATAAATTCAATAAAGTTATGAGAACAATTCTTATTCTTATTTAATATTTCACAATTTTAATTTCAATTTAATCATGTATCATTTAATTCGGGTTTTCCTCATGTCCGATTTACTTCAACAATCTGGAAAATCGCCCTTTTCCAAACTTCAATAAAAACATCAGGCCGTCTGAAAACTGATTCTTTTCAGACGGCCTGTGTACATCACATTCATTTAAATAGAAAAATCAATCGACACCTTTGAGCATGCGGTTCAATACCGGGGCAAGTACCAGCAGGATACCGCAGGTTACTGCGCCGATGGTGGCCAGCATCCAGTAGAAATCCAATGGTGACTCAGCATTGTAGTAGTCTTTAAACAACACTCCGCCCAAAGTAAAGCCGATGGACAATGCCAAGAAATTCAACGCAACCATTTGTGTTTTAAACATGCTCGGTGCGATTTTGGTAGAAAACGACAGCGAAATCGGCGACAGCATCAACTCGCCTATCGTAATCGCCAACAACACCAGCATAAACACGATAATCGGCATCGGGGTTCCGGATGAAATATACGGAATGAAACACAAATAAGAGACGCCGGTTACCAACATGGCCAGCGCAAACTTCAACGGCGTTTTAGGTTGGCGTTTGCCCATTTTCGTCCACACCGCCGCCATCACGCCGGAGAAGAGAACCACCCACATGGCCTGTATCGAGTCTTTCCATGAAACAGGCACGGTAAAGCCGAAGAAAGTACGATCGACCGTTTCGTCGAAATAAACCGTTGCAACGGTGTACACTTGAAACCAAACCGCCCAGAACATACAAATGGTCAAAAACAACGGAATATAGGCCATGATGTAACGTTTATTGGCTGCCTCAACCTGGCTGCTGCCCAGCAGGCGTGCAAAATAAGCGATAACGGTGATAATGACCACGCCCAAAAGCCAGCGTGAAAAGTTTTCAAGATTGAGCGCGCCGGAAGCAATCACGCTGCCCAACACCAAAACCAGCAACACGCCGACAGCTATTGCAGTCTGTACCTTTTCAGGGCGCAACGGATTGGGAGCCGGCGTATGCGGCAGGTCTTTACGGCCACGTGAATACCACAGCAGGCCAAATGCCATACCGACGGCCGCCGCGCCAAAGCCATAATGAAAACCCATGCGGTCTTGCAAAATACCGGTCAACAAAGGGCCTAAGAAACCACCGATATTGATGGAAATATAGAAAATGGAGAAACCGGCATCGCGCAATTCGCGCAGATCGTCCCGTTCATACAAAGAACCGACCATCGAACTGGCAGACGATTTCACGCCGCCGCTGCCCAGCGCGATACACACCAAGCCCAACAGCAATCCCATCAAGCCCGGCACAATCGCCAATAAAATATGACCGGTCATCACGACGATACCGGCGATAAACAGGGTACGTTCCGAGCCCCAAATGCGGTCGGCCAACCATGCGCCGAGAATAGTAGACAGGTAAACGCTGCCGCCGTATGCGCCAACAATACCGCCGGCCAAAGCCTTATCCATACCCAAGCCGCCTTGATTCGCGGCGTAATACAGATAAATCAACAGGATGCCCTGCATACCGTAGAAGGAAAAACGTTCCCACAGCTCAATATGGAATAGGGTGGATAATTGCAAAGGATGGCCGAAGAAGGTTTTCTCGGCAGAAGACGGCTTTTGACCGGACATTATGAGTTCTCCTATATATTAGACAGACTTAGGCTTCAGACGGCCTGTTATACCTACCAATCATTTTTATGGAAGCCATATATTACCGCCAATCTTTGCATTTGCAAAACATTAAAAAGCATTTTTTTACAGAAAGATTAAGATTCGTATCTAAAAAGAACTCAATAGCTACATAACAAGGATATCGCGGCCATCTCTGTCATGCCCTACATATTCAAAAACCCATTAATTTTTAGATTTTCTATATTGTATTTTTCATGTGGCCGAAAACGGATATATTTACTGCGTTCGGTATTCCATTTAGGCTGATAAGACTTTAGAGTAGTTTCAGGCTGCCTGAAAACTATGTGATACAAATAACAGATAAAATAAAGCCCTACTTAAAAAAGTAGGGCTTAAAGAAATTGTTTATTTTTTGCCCCCACCAGATTTTCCGCTACCTAACGGGGGATTGTTACCACGTCTGCCGCCTGACGGATTACCTGTTTTGCTTGGCCAGTTTGGGTTACTGTTGCCTGTCTGATTATTTGCCATTATTGCTACATTCTATACTTAAGTTTTCAGATACACGGACTTTTATTTCCGTTTCTATATTTTATAGATTTAGATTTTTTTTTCAATTTAATTTTTTCAGTAGTCGTAGCAACTGTATTTTTCACCCCGTCGGGCAAAAATACCAAAACTCAAATCAAGCCGTTTGGATACCGTTTTCGGTGATACCGTTCCCGGCAAAGTAATCACGCATCCGGGCATTCAATACCGTCAGCAGTTTGCGCATACATGCCGTAACAGCAACCTTATACGGCTTACCCTTGGACAGCAGGCGTTGGTAGAAATCCCGAATAAGCGGTTCAAAACGTGTCGCCACCACGGTAGCCATATACAGCGCCTTACGCACCGCAGACCTTCCGCCGAAGCAGCGGCTTTTGAATTTGGTTTCCCCGCTCTCCCTCGGGTGTGGGGCAATACCGACCAGACTCGCCAGCCGTTTGTGGTTCAGCCGTCCCAATTCGGGCAGCATCGCCATCAATGTAGCCGTCGTTATCGAACCGATGCCTTTGATTTGCTCCGCCACTTGGGCTTTGCCGTCAAAATGCGTGTGGGTGTGGTCATCGATTTGTTTGTCCAATTCGTCAATCAACCTGTCAAAATGAGCAATCAGTTGTTTGACGCTTTCGACTTGTGTTTCGTGAACCTGATGCAGACGGTTTTTCTCGGCAGTCCGCATATCCACCAGTTGGTTGCGGCGGTTAACCAATGCTTCCAACACTTCTTCCGCTTCGGTGGGCGGGTGGTAGAGCATGGTTTGCCAACCTTCTTTCTGCGTCATCATCTGTGCGAAGAAGGCGAGCATTTGGGCATCTTTGGCATCGGTTTTGGTCAGCGACTGCGATTGGGCAAACTGATGCGTCTGACGCGGGTTGGCGATAATCACGGCTATGCCTGCACGGTGGATGGCTTTGGCGGCGGGGATTTCGAGACCGCCGGTGCTTTCCATCACGACGAGGGCGACGTTGTGTTTTTTAAGGTATTCGATAGTATGGGCGATACCTTTTGGGTTGTTGGTTTCGGTTTTGGTTTTAGACAAAGACGAAACGGCGATGACGAAGTTTCGTTTGGCGATGTCGATACCTGCGTAATTGTATTGGGTACTCATCATAAACCTGCCTTGCATTCGGTTGTGTTGTTCGGCAACTATCCGGTTATGTCGATGGGTTGCCCGACCGCTCCCTGAGCTACTCAACGGTTGTTTACCTTGGTCGGATGCGGGCGGCGGCGGGCGGTTTGTTGCTATGATACGGAAGTTCCGATATACAAGGTATAGTTACTAACAAACAGGCCGTCTGAAATCTTTCAGACGGCCTGTTTGTCTCTTACGGTTTACACACCTTGTTTCAGGCTGGCTTCGATGAAGCCGTCCAAGTCGCCGTCCAATACGGCTTTGGTGTTGCCGACTTCGTAGCCTGTACGCAAGTCTTTGATGCGTGAGGAATCCAAAACGTATGAGCGGATTTGGCTGCCCCAACCCACATCGGACTTGCCTTCTTCCAACGCCTGCTTCTCTTCGTTGCGTTTGCGCATTTCCAATTCGTACAGTTTGGATTTCAACATTTCCATCGCGGCAGCTTTGTTGGCGTGTTGCGAACGGTCGTTTTGACACTGCACCACAATACCGGTCGGCTCGTGGGTAATACGCACGGCGGAGTCGGTTTTGTTAATGTGCTGACCACCGGCACCGGATGCACGGTAAGTGTCGATACGCAAATCGGCCGGGTTGATTTCGATTTCGATGGAGTCGTCGATTTCGGGGTAAACGAACACGGATGAGAAAGACGTGTGGCGTTTGTTGTTGGAGTCAAACGGCGAGTAGCGCACCAGGCGGTGAACGCCGGTTTCGGTACGCAGCAGGCCGTAGGCGTATTCGCCTTCCACGCGGATGGTAGCGCGGTTAATGCCTGCGATTTCGCCGTCGTCTTCTTCAAGGATTTCGATTTTGAAGCCTTTGCGCTCGGCGTAACGGCTGTACATGCGGAACAACATGCCTGCCCAGTCTTCGGCTTCGGTACCGCCCGCGCCTGCGGTGATGTCGATAAAGCAGTTGTTCGGGTCGGCAGGCTGGTTGAACATTCGTTTGAATTCGAGGTCGGCCATTTGTTTTTCCAAACCGGCCACATCTTCCTGCACGGCGGCGAAACCTTCTTCGTCATTTTCTTCGACGGCCATTTCAATCAGCATGCGGTTGTCTTCGATGCCTGTGGCGATGTTGTCGAGGGTCACCACGATGCCTTCGAGGATTTTTCGCTCTTTGCCGATTTCTTGGGCGCGTTTGGGGTCGTTCCAGAGTTCCGGGTCTTCGGAGAGGCCGACGACTTCTTCAAGGCGGTCTTTTTTGCCTTGGTAGTCCATATAGACGCGGATGTCTTCGCTGCGCTTCTCCAAGTCGTTTAGGGTGTTGTTAAGCTGGTTGATTACTTCGGCTTCCATGATTCTTGTGTTCTTTCAAAATTTTAGGGGCGTATTGTAAGGGATTTGCCTGTTTTTTTCCATGACCGGGCCGTCTGAAAATGTGCGGTTTGGATTTTCAGACGGCCTCGGTTTTAAATTTTTCCATCCAAAGCCGCCAGTCGTTGTCTATCGGCGCGTTTACAGTCATCCGGCTGCCGTCTTCTATGCTTTGAAAACTGAGGCTTCGCGCGTGCAACATCAGGCGTTGCGTGCCGATATGTTCGGCAACGGCATGGTTTTGGCGCAAATCGCCGTAGTTGGTGTCGCCGACGATGGGGTGGAAAATGTGTTTCATATGGCGGCGGAGTTGGTGTTTGCGGCCGGTGTGCGGCGTGAGTTCGGCCCACGAATAACGCGAGGTCGGATAACGCAGGGCCGATTGGAACGGCAACTCGGTTTGTGCCAGACAGCGGTAGGCGGTTTGCGCTTCCTGCAATGTGGCTTCAGTCTGCGCTTCGGCGATTTTGTCGGGCATATATTTGAGGGCGTAATCAATCAGGCCGTCTGAAGGCAGATGACCGCGAACAATTGCCCAATAGGTTTTTTCGATGGTTTTGTTTTCAAACTGCTGCGTCAATAACCGTGCGGCTTCCGTATCGAGGGCAAACAGCAAGACGCCGGAAGTCGGGCGGTCAAGGCGGTGGACGGGATAGACGTGCTGCCCGATTTGGTCGCGCAGGGTCTGCACGGCAAAACGGGTTTCGTGTTTGTCTAACCAGCTTCGGTGCACCAGCATTCCGGCAGGTTTGTTGACGGCGATGGTGCGGCTGTCGCGGTGGATAATATCGAGCATGGCAGAGCAGTTGAATAAAAGCAGATATTGTAACGGGCTTTTGAAAATGTGGCAGGCACACTTGCCGCCGAAACCCAACTTTCAGACGGCCCGCCCCTTTCGGGTTACAATACTGCACATAAAAACACGAAGGAAAAGCCGTGAGCCTGCTCAAAAAATTGCCCAAACCCATGTTGCCCGACGAAACCCGCCGCGATATTCAGGCGCGCGAGTCGTATCATGTATTGAAGATTATTTCCGAATTTGTCGAAGCCGGCGAAGAATTGCGCGCCATTCAGCCAGCCGTCAGCATTTACGGCAGCGCGCGCACCCCCGAAAACCATCCTGACTACGAGTTCACATTACGCTTGGCACGCAAACTGTCGGATGCCGGATTTTCCGTCATTTCCGGCGGCGGGCCGGGCATTATGGAAGCGGCTAACAAAGGCGCGTTTGCAGGCGCAAGTCCGGCAGTGGGGCTGAATATCGTGTTGCCGCACGAGCAAAAAGCCAATCCGTATCAGGATTTGTCGATTAAATTCCAACACTTTTTCCCGCGCAAAGTCATGTTCGTCAAACACGCCGTGGCGTATGTCGTCATGCCCGGCGGTTTCGGCACATTGGACGAATTGTTTGAAAGCCTGACCTTGGTACAAACCGGCAAAACGCCCGACCGCCCGATTATCTTAGTGGGCAAAGCATTTTGGGCAGGTTTGTTGGACTGGATACGCGAGCAATTGCTGGGCAGAAACCTGATTTTGGAAGAGGATTTGAACCTGATCCGCGTCATTGACGATGAAGACGAAATCATCGAAGAAATCTTCGCCCATTACGAAAACCGCTTGGAAGACTTGTCCGAACACCAAAATGCTTGGTCGCTGGGGCTGTAAAAAACTAAGGTTTCAACTAAAAAAGGGCGGTTATCCTACCTGCCCTTTGCTTCATTAATAAAGGCCGTCTGAAAATATTTTCAGACGGCCTTTTATCTTCTTTCAAAGCGTTTAATTGTTTTCCCACTCGACATGCTCACTCAAGAAGCCGCCACTTTGGTGTGCCCAAAGTTTGGCGTACAGGCCTTGTTTCTCGAGCAATTCGGTGTGGCTGCCTTCTTCGATGATACGGCCTTTGTCCAAGACGATGAGGCGGTCCATCGCGGCGATGGTGGAGAGGCGGTGGGCAATGGCAATCACGGTTTTGCCTTCCATCATTTTGTCGAGGCTTTCTTGGATGGCGGCTTCGACTTCGGAGTCGAGCGCGCTGGTGGCTTCGTCAAGCAATAGAATCGGCGCATCTTTAAGCATAACGCGGGCGATGGCGATGCGTTGGCGCTGGCCGCCGGAAAGTTTCACGCCGCGTTCGCCAACGTGTGCATCATAGCCGCGCCGGCCTTTGGCGTCGCTTAAGTTAGGAATAAAACCGGCGGCCTCGGCGCGTTCCGCGGCGGAAATCATTTCGGCTTCGGTCGCATCGGGACGGCCGTAGATAATGTTGTCGCGGACGGAGCGGTGCAACAGGGAGGTATCTTGCGTCACCAAACCGATTTGAGCGCGTAGGCTTTCTTGGGTAACGCTGTCCACGTTTTGGCCGTCGATCGAAATCGTGCCGCTTTGCGGTTCGTAAAAGCGCAGGAGCAGGTTGACGATGGTGGATTTGCCCGCGCCGCTGCGGCCGATCAAGCCGACTTTTTCGCCAGGTTTGATGTTCAGATTAAAGCCGTTGAGGAGCGGTTTGCCGGCTTCGTAGGAGAAATCGACGTGTTCAAACTTGATTTCGCCTCGGGTGACTTTAAGCGGCAGGGCGTTCGGCTTGTCGAGGATGGTGTGCGGCTTGGACAGGGTTGCCATGCCGTCGCCGACAGTGCCGATGTTTTCAAACAATCGGGCGGATTCCCACATGATGTATTGCGACAAACCGTTGACGCGCAACGCCATGGCGGTGGCGGTAGCCACTGCGCCGACGCCGACTTGCCCGTGATACCAAAGCCAGATGCCCAGCGCGGTCGTGCCGGCGGTCAGCGAGCTGTTGACGATGAAGCTGCAGGTGTGCAGAAGCGTCGCCAAACGCATTTGGGCGTGTACCGTCACCATAAATTCTTCCATCGACTGCTTGGCATAGGCCGCCTCGCGCGCGCCGTGGGAGAAGAGTTTGACGGTGGTGATGTTGGAATAGGCATCGGTAATGCGGCCGGTCATCAGCGAGCGCGCATCCGCCTGACGCGCGGCGGTTTTGCCGAGCTTGGGAATCAGGAAGCGCATCACTAAGGCGAAGCCGATAATCCAGCCGATAAAGGGCAACAGCAACCAGCTGTCGAACGAAATCAAAATCACGCCGGAAGTAATGAAATACACCAGCACATACACAACCATGTCAGCAACCGTCATCACCACGTCGCGCATCGCCAGCGCGGTCTGCATGACTTTGGCGGACACGCGGCCGGCAAATTCGTCCTGATAAAAACCGAGGCTTTGCCCCAACATCAGACGGTGGAAATTCCAGCGCAGGCGCATCGGGAACACGCCTTGCAGGGTTTGCAGACGCACATTGGACGCGAGGAAGGTCCAGAGGGCGAAAAACACCATCATCCCCGCCATCGCCGTCAACGCCCAGCCTTTTTCAGCAAACAGGGTCGCGGGCGTGTATTTGCCGAGCCAGTCCACGACTTTGCCCATAAATTGAAACAGCAGGGCTTCCATGATGCCGATACCGGCGGTAAACACCGCCAATACGGCAATCCATTTGCGCAAGCCTTCGATATTGCTCCAGACAAACCGCCACAGCCCTTTTTCAGGCGTTTTCGGGGCGGCTTCGGGATAGGGGTCGATTCGGGATTCGAACCATGAGAATATTTTTTTAATCATTGTTTTTGCAAATGTGATAAGACGGTCAGGCCGTCTGAAAAGAAGTGTTCAAATACATTCAAGACTGTATTTTACGGGAAAAATCCAACTGATGACAGCGGATACCGTCAGTCCGATCAAACCAATCTATCGGCTTGACCATCTAAAAATCCCTTTGCTTTACATAAAACAAAGGCCGTCTGAAACTTTTCAGACGGCCTTTGCTGGATTTAGGTTGCCCTTAAAAATTACTCTTTACGTTGACGGCCCAAATCCGCAGCAGCAGTAAACAAAACGTCGGTGGAAGAGTTTAACGCAGTTTCTGCAGAGTCTTGAATCACGCCGATGATGAAGCCGACGGCAACCACCTGCATGGCCACATCGTTATCGATACCGAACAGGCTGCACGCCAAAGGAATCAGCAGTAACGAGCCACCGGCCACACCGGATGCACCGCACGCGCTGACGGTAGCCACCAAGCTCAGCAGCAGGGCAGTGGCGAAGTCAACCGTAATGCCTTGCGTGTGCGCCGCAGCCATTGCCAAAACGGTAATGGTGATTGCCGCACCGGCCATATTGATGGTTGCACCCAATGGAATGGAGATGGAGTAAGTGTCTTCGTGCAAACCCAGTTTTTTCGCCAATGCCATGTTCACAGGGATATTGGCGGCGGAAGAACGGGTAAAGAAGGCATAAACGCCACTTTCGCGCAGGCAGGTAAACACCAGCGGGAAAGGGTTGCGGCGGATTTGCGACCACACAATAATCGGGTTGACCACCAAAGCGATAAACAGCATACAGCCAAGCAATACGGCCAACAGCTGCATATAACCGGCAAGCGCTTCAAAACCGGTTTCCGCAATGGTAGAAGACACCAAGCCGAAAATACCCAGCGGCGCAAAACGGATAATCCATTTCACAACAGTCGAAACGGTATCGGCCAAATCAGCCGCTACTTGGCGGGTCGTATCCGAACCGTGATGGCGCAAAGCCGCGCCCAATACCAAAGCCCAAGCCAAAATACCGATATAGTTAGCATTGGCCAGCGCGTTAATCGGGTTGGCCACTAAATTCATCAGCAGCGTTTTCAGCACTTCGACAATGCCGGAAGGCGGTGCAACGGACACATCGCCTGCCGTACGCAGAATCAGCGTGGTCGGGAATGCCATACTGGCAATGACTGCCACCACAGCCGCAGCAAACGTACCGAAAATATACAAAATCAAAATCGGTTTGATGTAGGCCTGATTGCCTTTTTGGTGTTGCGCAATGGCGGCAGTCACCAAAACAAATACCAAAATCGGCGCGATAGCCTTAAGCGCACCGACAAACAGGCTGCCCAGCAGTCCTGCACTGATACCGGCTTGCGGCGAAACTGCACCCACAATAATACCTAAAACCAAGCCAATGGCGATTTGCACCACCAGGCTGACGCGATTGAGCGCGTTCAAAATCGGATTGCCACTTGCCATATCCGTTCCTTCACAATTTAAAGATATGTTAAAAAAGTCTTACATTCTAAAATAAAAAATCATTTGTCGGCGAGATTTTCATGCACACCTCACAAAAACAGCATTAAAGTTTAGCATTTATGATAAAGTTGGCACTTTATTCCAAAAATATGAGCAAATCTGCTCAAACCCTACTTTAAAGTATGCCCATACCGTTGCCTTATCCCTCTGTATCTTGCTTTCAGACGGCCTGAAATCTGCGTTATCAAGGCCGAATACAAAGGCAACTTTATCAGTCAAAACACAAAACATAACTATTACAATCAGATAGAAACAAACCAAAATCCGCCCTTAAGTCGCATTTTGCAACGTTATCGCGCTAAATTTCCGTTTATAACCAGCCTGAAAGCTTGCAGAAATAATGTTAAAATCCCCAAACTGAAGAATTGTCGCTGTCGAACACACATCATGACCAAACTGACCTACCCTGTTTTATTTGCATCATTGGCGCTCGCCTACGGACACGCGTTGGCAGTAGATACTTCCGTTCCCAAAGCGGAAGACTACGAAGCTGTTCCCGAATCCGAAATGCCCAAGCAGCCCAAAGACGACCAAACAGGCAAACTCAAGCCCAAATTCCCCGTCAAAATCGACACCCAAGACAGCGAAGTCAAAGAAATGCTTGAAGAATACCTGCCGCTGATTACCCAGCAGCAGGAAGAAGAACTGGACAAAGAGCAGGTCGGCTTCCTCGCCGAAGAGGCACCCGACAACGTCAAAACCATGCTCCGGACCAAAGGCTACTTCAACAGTAACGTCAATATTCAAGACCACGGCGAGAGCTACACCGTCAACGTCACCCCCGGCCCGCGCACCAAAGTCGACAACGTCAGCGTGGCCATCCTCGGCGACGTATTGAATGACGACAACTTGGCCGAGTACTACCAAAATGCGATGGAAAACTGGCAACAGCCCGTTGGCGAAAACTTCGACCAAGATGGCTGGAGTGCGAGTAAAACCTCCGTCCTCAGCGCGGTCACACGTAAAAAATATCCGTTGGCGAAACTCACCACCACCCAAGCCACCATCAATCCCAATACCCAAAAAGCCGACTTGAACGTCATCGTGGAGAGCAACCGCCCCATTTACTTTGGCGATTTCCAAATCACCGGCACACGCCGCTACCCTGAGAGCGTGGTTTCCGGCATGGCACGTTTCCACCCCGGTTCGCCTTACGACTTGGACAAAATCCTCGACCTGCAACAGGCGCTCGAGCAAAACGGCCACTATTCCGGCGCGTCCGTACAGGCCGACTTCGATCAACTGCAAGGCGACCGCGTTCCCGTCAAAATCAACGTGACCGAAGTCAAGCGCCACAAACTGGAAACCGGTATCCGCTACGACTCCGAATACGGAATCGGCGGCCGCATCGCCTACGACTATTACAACCTCTTTAACAAGGGTTACATCGGTTCCATCGTTTGGGACATGGACAAATACGAAACCACGCTGGCCGCCGGTATCAGCCAACCGCGCAACAACCGCGGCAACTACTGGACCAGCAACGTTTCCTACAACCGCTCGACCACGCAAAACCTTGAAAAACGCGCCCTGACCAGCGGTATTTGGTATGTCCGTGACCGCAACAATATCGATGCCCGCTTCGGCCTCGAATTCATTACCGAAGACCGCAAAGTCCCCGACACCAACTACGATTTGGGTAGAAGCCATGCCACCATGCTGACCGCCTCATGGAAACGGCAAAGCATCGAAACCGAGCTTCATCCTCAAAACGGCTACTACCTCGACGGCAAAATAGGGGCAACTTTGGGCAAATTCCTCTCCTCCACCCAAATGGCACGCGCCACAGCACGGGCAGGCTATTTCTTCACGCCTGAAAACAAAAAACTCGGTACATTCATCGTACGCGGACAGGCAGGCTACGTTTATGCCCGCGAAGGTGAAGAAGTACCGTCCAGCCTGATGTTCCGCACCGGCGGCGCAACTTCCGTACGCGGTTACGAACTCGACAGCATCGGCTTGGCAGGCCCCAACGGCTCCGTCCTGCCGCAACGCGCCTTGGTGGTCGGTAGCCTCGAATATCAATTCCCGGTTACCAAAAGCTTCTCCGGCGCCATCTTCCACGATGTCGGCGATGCGGCGAGCAACTTCAAACACATGACCTTAAAACACGGTACCGGCTTGGGCGTGCGCTGGTTCAGCCCGGTTGCGCCGTTCTCCTTCGACATTGCCTACGGCCACCACGACAAGAAAATCCGCTGGCACATCAGCTTGGGCACAAGGTTTTAAAAAACATACTCACCATCCATTCTTTCAGACGGCCTCAGCCATTTCAGGCCGTCTGAACAACAGACAAACAGAAAAATATCATGACCGATACTGCAAACACTTCCACGCCGTCTGAACAACAGCCCGCCCCGCCAAAGCGCAAAAAACGCCTGTTGCGCGGCTTTGTCCTGTCTGCCTTGGGCGTATTGACCGTTTCCGCCGGCGCAATCGGCTGGCTGGTCGGTACGGAATCGGGTTTGCGTTTCGGTTTGTACAAAATCCCGTCATGGTTCGGCGTCAAGATCTCCTCGGACACGCTGAAAGGCACGCTGATTGAAGGTTTTGAAGGCGACAAATGGTTGATTGAAACAGAAGGTGCAGACATCAAAATCAGCAGCTTCCGCTTTGATTGGAAACCGTCCGAACTGATCCGTCCGTCCTTGCACATCACCGAAGTCGTGGCCGGCGACATCGCCATCGTGACCAAACGCACGCCGCCCAAAGAAGAAGAGCCATCAAAAGGCCTGCCCGACAGCATAGACCTGCCTGTTACCGCCTATCTCGACCGTTTGGAAACCGGCAAAATCAGCGTGGGCAAGCGTTTTGACAAGCAGACCGTCTATCTCGACCATCTGCACGCAGCCTATCATTACGACAAAAAAGAACACCGCCTCCACATCAAAACCGCCGATACGCCATGGAGCAGCTCGACAGGCGCGGTGGTGATCGGCTTGAACAAACCCTACGTCCTCAATACCGCCATCTACACCAAAGGCCAGCTTGAGGGCGAAACCCTACATGGCACGGTGCGCCTGTGGGGCAGCCTGCAAGACGTATCCACCGACTTGCTGCTCGATAGCGACAACGTTCATTTGTCGGCCAAATCCACTATTCATCCATTCGCCGACAGCCTCAATGAAACCGTCGGCGAAATCCTGATTAAAGGTTCCAACATCAATCCGCAGGCCTTCCTGCCCAGCCTGCCCAAAGCGCGCCTGAATTTCGACGCCACCACCATTCCGTCGTTTACCAACGGTGTCGCGTTGGAAGGCTCGATTGACTTGGAAAACGACCAAGCCGGTTTTGCCGATGAAAATCATATCCCCGTCAAACGCATCCTCGGCGAATTCATCGTCGACGACAAAGGCACGGTCATGATTGAAGACATCGGCGTCGACCTGCTCAAAGACGGCAGCATCGATGTATCCGGCTCTATCGATACCGCCCAAGACCAGCTCAAACTCGCACTGGGCATCAACAATACCGGCGCGGACGACTTTGTCCGTCCAAACATCGCAGGCCGTCTGAACGGCAGTATCGACATCAAAGGCGAAACCTCCTCCCCTGTCGTCAACTGGAATCTCGACAGCGGATTTGCACGTACAGACGGCATGCTGTTTTTCCAAACCGACAAACAGCTCGGCCAGCGCACGCTCAAGCTCGACAAAGTCCGCCTGGTTCCGCAAAACGGCGGCGAACTCAACGCCAACGGTTCGCTCGAACTCTTCAAAGACCGCAAACTGCAACTGGACATCGTCAGTAAAGCCTTCAACCCTGCACGCATCGATCCGCAGCTTCCGCAAGGCAGCGTCAACGGCAACATCAACTTGACCGGCATACTGGCACAAGAAAAATTCGCCGGTAAAATGCAGTTTGCACCGAGTACGCTCAACGGCGTTCCGCTCAGCGGCAAAGCCGACATCGCCTATGAAAACAAACACCTCGCGCGCGCCCTGACCGACCTGACCCTCGGCAACAACATCGTCAAAACCAACGGCAGCTTCGGCAAAAAAGGCGACCGCCTCAACCTCAACATTACCGCCCCCGATTTGTCGCGTTTCGGCTTCGGCTTGGGCGGCCTGCTCAACGCGCGCGGCTACATCTCCGGCAGTTTTTCAGACGGCCTCAAAACCCTTGAAGCCGATTTGAACGGCGAAGCACGCAACTTCAAAGTCGCCGATGCCGTCAACATCCGCACCCTCGACTTCAAGCTTAAGGGTTCGCCCGACACTAACCGTCCGTTGAGTGCCGATATTAAAGGCGAACACATCGCCGTCTCCGGCGGCACGGCCATGATCGACAACGTCAACCTGCTCATCAGCGGCACAGGCTCGCGCCACCACATCCGCGGCAACAGCAGCATAGCGGTGGACAACAAACGCTACAAGCTCGACCTCGACGCCACCGGCGGCCTCAACAAAGACCAAACCCAATGGAAAGGCACGGTTGACACGCTCGACATCAACGGCGCGTTCAACCTCAAACTGCAAAACCGCCTCAACCTCGAAGCCGGCAGCGAACGCGTTTCCCTCAGCAGCGCACGCTGGGCGGCCATGGGCGGCAACCTCAACCTACAAAATTTCGTTTGGGACAAGAAAGCCGGCATTACCAGTAAAGGCAGCGCACAAAATCTGCACATTACCGAATTGCACAACTTCTACACTCCGCCCATCGAACACAACCTCGTCTTGGGCGGCGACTGGGATTTGGCGTACAGTCAAAACGCGCGCGGCTTCCTCAACATCAACCGTCAAAGCGGCGACATCATCCTGCCGGGCAAAGACCCGAAAAACAAACAGCCTTTGGGACTTTCCGCACTCGCCCTGCGTACCCGTTTCCAAAACGGCCGCATCGACAGCACGCTGGAAGGCAACACCCGCTTCGGCAAAGTTGACGGCACACTCGGCATCGCGCAACAGTTCGGCAACAACATCAACAACGCCCCTGTCAGCGGCAAGGTCAATATCAGCGTTCCCGATTTGGGTTCGCTCAAATCCTTTATGCCGGCGACAGCCCAAGGCATTGCAGGCCGTCTGAACGCGACCGCCACCATCGGCGGCCGACTCGGTTCGCCCACCGTCAACAGCAACCTCGACCTCCAAACCAATTACGGCCGTGCCAACGGTACCGTCAACATCGGTCAGGGCACCAGCTTCGATACCGCCCCTCTGAGCGGCAAACTCAACCTGAACGTCGCCAACCTTGAAGTCTTCCGCAACTTCCTGCCCGTCGGACAAACCCTCAAAGGCCGTCTGAACGCCGCCGTCAACTTGGCAGGCCGTCTGAACGATCCACAACTGAGCGGCCTGATTAACGGCGACAACCTCTATTACCGCCATCAAACCCAAGGCCTGATTCTCGACAACGGCGTATTGCGTTCACGCCTGCAGGGTCAAAAATGGGTGATCGACAGCCTCAAATTCCACCGTGGCGGCACGATTGAGCTCAAAGGCGCGGTCAATCTTACCAATGCCAACCCCGATGTTGACGTGGACATCGTCTTCGACAAATACCGCACCCTCTCGCGTCCAAACCGCCGACTGCAGCTCTCCGGCACGGCCAAAGTCCTCTACAATCCGGAAAAAGGCGTATCGCTCAACGGCACGCTCAACACCGACTACGGTAGGTTTGGTTCGCAAAAATCCTCCATGCCGACCCTCGATGACGACGTGGTCGTACTGGGCGAAACTCCAAAAGAAGCAACGGCCACCACGCCGATTAATATGAACCTTGTCTTGAACATCAACGACAATGTCCGTTTTGTCGGCTACGGCGCAGACGTTACCATCGGCGGCAAACTGACCCTCACTTCCCGCCCGGGCGAAACCGTCCAAGGTGTCGGTACCGTGCGCGTTGTCAAAGGCCGCTACAAAGCCTACGGCCAAGACCTCGAAATCACCAAAGGCGCGGTTTCCTTCGTCGGCCCGCTGACCGATCCGAACCTCAACATCCGTGCCGAACGCCGTCTCTCCCCGGTCGGTGCAGGCGTCGAAGTTCTCGGCAGCCTCAACAATCCGCGCGTGACTTTGGTTGCCAAAGAAGCCATGAGTGAAAAAGACAAACTCTCCTGGCTCATCCTCAACCGTGCCAGCAGCGGCAGCGACGGCGACAACGCCACGCTCTCTGCGGCCGCCAGCGCGCTGCTTGCCGGCCAAATCAACGACCGCATCGGCCTTGTCGATGATTTGGGCTTTACCAGCAAACGCAGCCGCAACGCCCAAACCGGCGAGCTCAACCCTGCCGAACAAGTCCTGACCGTTGGCAAACAGCTCACCAACAACCTCTACGTAGGTTACGAATACGGCATCTCCAGCGCCGAACAATCCGTCAAACTCGTGTACCAACTGACCCGCGCCATCCAAGCCGTTGCCCGCATCGGCACGCGCTCCTCCGGCGGCGAGTTGAAATACACCATCCGCTTTGACAACTGGTTCGGCAAAGACAAACCGGAGCCGGAAGAGCAACAATAAGAGCCGTGAAAAAGGCCGTCTGAAATTTATCTTTCAGGCGGCCTTTATCTTGTTCTACCGCATCAAAATCTTCCGCTATGCCTCAAAAGACAAAGGCCAACGGCGCAAGTTTGCAAACAAATGCTGCTAATAAAGTGAGCGGCAAAACATGTCTTATTCAAGATTAGCGATAAATAAAGCAGATACAAAAAGGCCGTCTGAAACTGACAGGGGTGGGTTTCAGACGGCCTTTTTTTGAATCATCGAAACATCTTGTGCATGGCGTTGCTGATTAATTCGAGCTGTTTCTTATATTCGCGGCAACGGGGGCAAAGAGACAGGTGCACGGCAAGGGCAATGCGGTTAAAAAGACTGAGACGCACTTGGTCTTGCTGTTTGGAAATCAGATCGGTTATTTTGCGGCATTTTTTCATGGCGTTTTCCTGTCAGGCATGGGAGAACCATTTGATTTGCAGGCACTGACGCAAGGTTTCGCGCGCGCGGTGCATGATGGTGTGGTAGTTGGCATGGCTGATGCCGCATTGTTCGCGGATTTCATCGCTTGAAAAGCCGAGAATCTCTTTCATGGTAAACACGCGGGCGGTGTTTTCCGGCAGATGGTAGAGGCAGGTCTGTAAAACTTGGTAGAACTCTTTATTGTTCAAACTGGCTTCGGGCGAGTCCCAGCCCTGAGGCTGTCCTTCGTCCGTCCAATGCCCGTCGGCGGCAAAATGTCCTTCAAAGGCTTCATCTAAGGCTTCTTCGTCGCGCGTGACGAAAACTTGGCGTTGCCGCCCGATTTGGCGCAGGCAGTCGGTGATTTTGTTTTTTAAGATTGCAAACAGCCAGCTGCTCACTTGGGCGCCGCCTTTGAAACCCTCGGCCGCACGGTAGGCGGAAAGCATGGTTTCCTGTACAAGGTCTTCCGCCAAATCGGGGCGGTCGGGCAACTGGATATGGGCAAAGCGCAACAGCAGTTTACGAGATTTGGCAAGCTCGGCATCGGTCAGTTCGGGTAGGGCCATAATGTATCAGTATGAAATGAATGATCAATATGCTTCTGATTTTACGCTGATACGGAAAGAGCATGCGATTGAATCTATAAACGATTTCAGTAGTTTTTTTGTTTCGCCAAAACCGACTGTACCCGTTTCAGACGGCCTTGGTTTATGCCGCAACCAAAATGCCCTGTTCCAGCCATTCCGTCCATTTCTGCCTTAATGCGTCCTGCCAAACGTTTTCAGACGGCATGAACTCTGCCAGCATGGTTTGCAGGCCGTTTAGGGAAGTGGGCGTTTCTGCCAGCGTTTCCAGCAATAAGGCGTCGAAATCGTCAAGCGTTTGATACATCACGTCGTCTTCCTTATCGCGCCACACCAAAACAGCAGTTTCCGCCTCCTGCAATTCGTCCGTTACATCATACTGATAACGGCGCACAAAGGCGGCGGGAGAAAGGGTGTAAGCTAAATCGTCTGAATCGGCGTGGGTTGTTTGGCTATCGGTTTGTGCGGTTTCGGCGAGCAGCTGGGTGTGTTCAAAGTCCATCAATGCCAAGAGGTCGTCTGAAAGCGGCAGGCTTTGGCAATATTGGAGGAACTCGCCGGGGATTTCTTGAAAATAGGGCGTTTGGGCGCGCACGTCGCGGACGAAACCTTCTTTCAGACGACCCCATTCTTCGCTGTCAAAGTATTGCAGCGTTTCGGTATAACAACGGTCGATAAAGCTGTGAATATTGTTGCGTATCAGGCGGATATAGACGTTCAAGCGCTCTTGCGGCAGTCCGTCTGCGGCTTTGCCTTCGCGTATGGCTTGGGCAAAGCGGTGTTGGTATTGGGCGGAGGTTTCAGGCTGCACGGCGGTATTCCTTTCCGGCACGCATTTGATAGTCGGCGATTTTGGCGACTTCGGCTTCGAGTTCGGCAAAAGGCGGAAAATTGAAATCGCGTTCTAACAGGGTGGGCGGAATCGTCGGCAACTTGGCATAGGCCAGTTCGAGCAAGTCCCAAACGGTCGGCAAAACTGCCGCGCCATGGGTATCAATCAATAATTCGGGCGTTTCGACATCGTGTCCGGCGATGTGGATGTAGCACACGCGCTCTGCGTCAACGTTTTCCAAAAAGGCTTCGGGCGACAACAGTCCGTGGTTAACGGCGTTGACGTAGATATTATTCACATCGAGATGAATGCCGCAGTCGGCTTCGCGGGCAACGGCGTTGAGAAACTCGACTTCGTTCATTTTGGCAAGCGGGGAATGCAGGTAGTAGGAAGTGTTTTCTACGGCAATGCGGCAGCCCAACCGGTCTTGCACTTCGCGGATACGGCGCGCGGTATGTTGCACCATTTCTTCGGTGAAAGGCAGCGGTAACAAATCGTAAAGATGACCGCCGTCGTGGCAATAGCTCAAATGATCGGAGAAAAACGTGCAGTCATAACGGCGCATCATTTCTTTGATGCCGTCTATCAAGTCGGTATCCAGCGGGGCTTGTCCGCCCAATGACATGGATAATCCGTGCAATGCCAGCGGCAGCCGCTCTGCCACGCGGTCAAACTGTTTGCGCGCCCTGCCGCCCATTTTCAGCCAATTTTCGGGGGCGGCTTCGATAAAGCGTATCGGGCTGTCGTCTGAAAGCGAGAGGAAGTCTTCCGCCAAGTCGCGGCGGTAGCCCAAGCCTGCGTTTTGAATCATGGTGATGTCCTGTTATGGTGCCGTATGAACGACAAAGTCGCATTTTCGTTTATAAAATGCGACTTTGTTAAAGGTATGTTGCAGGATTATTTAGAACCGCATTTACCTTCGCCGCATTTGCCTTCTACTACTTTGGCAGCTTTGGCTTTAGATGCTTTGCCTTTTTTAGCGTGAGTTTTTTCCACGGTTGAACCGCATTTGCCTTCGCCACATTTGCCTTCGCTTGCTTTAGAAACAGCGCTTGCACCGCATGAACCTTCACCGGCTTTAACCGCACCGCAAGAGCCTTGAGCAGATTTTTGAACACCTGCTTTGCTGCTTAACGGTTTATCAGCGGCAACAACACCGGCAGCCAGAGACAGGGACAATGCACCGGCCAGAGCAGCAGCTACATTTTTTTTCATTTTAACTTCCTTTTAAAAATATGGGTTTAAATAAATCAAGGGATAATATCGGGCATTTAAAGTCGGCCCACGACCGTGAATCCTTAAAGAAAATGCTTGATGCGACAACAGCGTTTCTTCAGCAGGGCATCCAAAGACAGACCGCCTGCGCCCTGCAATAGGACAGGAAATAAAACCACCAAATAAATCAGTGCCATTTTATAACCGTTGTCGCACACATTGTACCCCAAGCCGGCATGTACCGCAGACCATGCGACAGCCGTTACAACCATCAATCCCAGCGCGGACAGCCGCGTTGCCAAGCCGACGATGAGTAACGCAGGCAAAACCAGTTCCGCCCACATGGCCAAATTCCAGTTGACCGTATCCGGCAACAAATTGAACGGAAAGGGAAATTGACTGTTGATATCTGCAAACCAGTTTTCCCCGTTCCATTTTTCCAGGCCAGACTCAAGAAATTCATACGCGGCAAAAAGCCTGAGCGTCAACAAGCCGAAAGCAGCCTGCCAAGAGGGGTTGGATGAGGTGTTCATTTATTTTCCTTATTGATGTGTGTTGAATAGGATGGGACGAAAAATCAATCGGCACCATCCCATATTTCATGCCTGTTTAGACGTGACGGCCTCAAAAAACTGACACATTCAATACAAATATTTTCTTATTTATTGTTTTATAAAAATTAAAAATTCAAAAAGGCCGTCTGAAACACCATGCTTGATTGGGCTTCAGACGGCCTTTGACAATAAACGCGATCAATTAATCCGCTTGTTTGCACAATTCGACAATTTCCGCGCCATATTTATCGGTTTTTTCCACACTCATGCCGTGGATTTCTGCCAGCTCCGCCAAATCTTGCGGCCGTCGGGCGGCAATCGCGCGCAAGGTGACTTTACTGCATATCTGATAAGCTTCGAGGCCTTCATGTCGTGCAGTATCAATGTTCCACTGAAGCAGACGGCGCATCAATCGGCGTTTGCGTTTATCCTCTTCGCTCAGGCCGTCTGAAAACGGGCGGCAGATGTTTAAAATGCCCTCGCCGTATTGTTCGATACGTTTTTCGCCGAGTTTATACACGCCTAAAAGGTCGATGGGTTCGGCAGGCGTATTGGTCAGCAAGTCGTCCATGCTTTCGTTGGAAAATACCGTACCCAGCGTCACTTGATCGGCACTTGCCTGCTGCTCGCGCCAAGTTTCCAAAGCCTGTTTTAAGGCCTGTTCGCGCTCGCCCAAGCTGTGGATAAATTGTGCACTGTCTGTGGAAACAGTACCGGCTTCAGCCGTTTCGCAAACGTCGAGTATCTCCAAACCGAATTTATTGATTTTCGCCTCGCCCAAGCCGTAGATTTGATGTAAATCTTCCAAATTTCGGGGCATTTTTTCGACAATATCGCGCAGGGTTTTGTCGCCGCAAACCACATAGGCCGGCACTTCCTCTGCTCGGGCGCGTTGTTGCCGCCACTGGCGCAATGCCTGCCACAAACGCTCTTCGCGCTCGGTACGCAACCAATCGTCTTTCGGCTTTTGAGTGGCCGTTTTTTCGCGACGCAGGGGGCGCAGCATGACTTCGGTTTCGCCCTTGAGGACTTTTTTTGCCGCTTCAGTCAGCTGCAGGGCTTGATGCTGCTCGACATTGACAGTGAGATAGCCCAGGCTGATGCACTGGCGGATGACGCTGCGCCATTCCTTGTCGGTCTGTTCGCTGCCGATGCCGAATGTGGATAACTTGTCATGGCCGTTGCGCTGTATCCAATCGTCGCTTTTACCGCGCAAAAGGTTGGTGATGTAACCGGTGGCAAAGCGTTGTCCGGCGCGGTACACGCAGCTGAGTAATTTTTGCACCAACACCGTACCGTCAAACCGCACGGGCGGATGCAGGCAGTTGTCGCAATGACCGCAGGGTTCGGATTCTTCGCCGAAATGTTTGAGCAGCAGTACGCGGCGGCAGGCGGCGGTTTCGCAGACGGAAAGCATGGCATCGAGTTTTTGCATTTCGATTTGCTTTTGCACCTCGTCGCTGTTGCCTTCGGCAATCCGTTCGCGCAGCAACACCCAATCGTTCAAGCCGTAACACAGCCAGCTCACGGCAGGCAGCCCGTCTCGGCCGGCGCGCCCCGATTCTTGATAGAAATGTTCGACACTCTGGGGCATATCGAGATGGGCGACAAAGCGCACGTCGGGTTTGTCTATGCCCATGCCGAACGCCACGGTCGCCACCACGATAATATTGTCTTCATGCGTAAAGCGGCGTTGGTTTTCCTCGCGCACGTCCATGCTCAAACCGGCATGATACGGAATCGCCTCCAAGCCGTTTTCACACAAAAACTGCGCCACATCCTCAACTTTTTTGCGGCTTAAGCAATACACAATGCCGCTTTGCCCATGCATCTGCTTGCGAATAAAATCCAGCAATTGTTTTTTGCCATTATTTTTTTCGATAACCTGATAATAAATATTCGGACGGTCAAAGCTGGAGATAAATTCGGGCGCACTGTCCAAGTGCAGATAATGCTTGATGTCGGCACGCGTAGCCGCATCGGCGGTAGCGGTCAAGGCGATGCGCGGGATGTTCGGATAGCGTTCGGCAAGCATGCCGAGTTGTTGATATTCAGGGCGGAAATCGTGTCCCCATTGGCTGACGCAATGCGCCTCATCAATGGCAAACAGGCTGATGGTTTGTTGGTCGAGAAAACGCAAAAAGCGGTCGGTAACCAAGCGTTCCGGAGCGACATAAAGCAGTTTCAGACGGCCTTGGGCAAGCTTGTCGGCAATCTCGCGCGCCTCATCTGCCGATGTGCTACTGTTGACTGCCGCCGCTTCAATTCCGGCCACATGCAGGCTGGCCACTTGATCGTTCATCAACGCAATCAGCGGCGATACGACAACCGCCACGCCTTCGCGCATCAGCGCCGGAATCTGGTAACACAAAGACTTGCCCCCGCCCGTCGGCATTAGCACCATCAAACTCTCGCCGCCGGCCAAAGCATTGACAATAGCCTCCTGCTTGCCACGAAATTCGGGATAACCGAATACTTCGTGCAAAATCTGTTTGGCGGTCGGCTGAGGCATAATGGTTCCGTAGAATAGGGGAAAGCGTTATTTTAACGGTTTTACACCCGCGTATGTGCGGAACATTTTTCCGCCGCTTTTTCAGACGACCTCAAATTCAAATCTATCAAATTTATTTAATTTTAAATAAAGATTTGTTTTATTTTGAATGGAATGTATAAAGGCCGTCTGAATCCTAATCTTCGGATTTCAGACGGCCTTTTCAAAAATAAAATCTTTAGGCTTTTTTGACGAACTCAGACTTCAAATTCATCGCGCTGCCATCGATTTTACAACCGATATTGTGGTCGCCCTCTTGCAAGCGGATGCCTTTGACTTTGGTGCCTTGCTTGATGACCATAGAGCTGCCTTTGACTTTCAGATCTTTAATCAAGACAACCGTATCGCCATCTTGCAAGACCGTGCCGTTGGCATCTTTGACTTCCAAGGCATCATCGCTTGCAGCCGCAGCATCGGCCTCGTTCCACTCATGGGCGCACTCAGGGCAAACGTATTGAGCGCCGTCTTCGTAAGTATATTCGGAGTGGCATTTCGGGCAGGGAGATAGGGACATGAGGTTTCCTTATAAATATGATAAAAGAAGCGTAAAACGCAAATAATACAATGTCTAAATTATTGCTTCGCCTTGCTGCCGCCTGCACCGTAAACGGCATTCCAAGCCGCGTCCAACATCTGGCCGGCCTGTTGCAACTTGGCATTTTGCTGCTCTTTCTGAGCCAAGGCCGTTTGAATTTCACCTTTCAAACGGTCAATATCAGATTGCGCTGCCTGCAAACGGCGCTGCGCACTTTCCAAATCGCTTTGCAGGGAAATGATTTTGCTGTCGTTGCTGTTTTGCTCATGCAAAGCGGCACGGTAAACCGATTGGACGGACAACAAACGGTCTTCCGCCTCACCGGCATACGCGGCGGCGGCGGATAACATCATCAGGGCAAGTAAGGTTTTTTTCATGGGTTTTCCTTTAAAGTTGTTTGATTTGCAAAGTAAAGCGCAGAGCTGATTTTTCAGCCGCCAAATTTACATAATATGCTTGTTGGTCTTTGTTCTTGATGGTTTATTTTATCCAATCCGGACATTCAGGCTGCCGATAAAAGTTAATTCAATCAACTGTTGTGGCAGGCAGGTCGCTATTATTTTCTCATATTCTCCGCCTTATTCCATTTTTTTCTGGTTTTATTAGAAAAGGCCGTCTGAAACATTTCAGACGGCCTTTTTGAATTTCACAACGATCGCTCAGCCTCTCGTCAAAAAGCTTTCCTGTATTTTTTAAATTACAGTCATATTTAAATATGTAAATATGATTTATTTATTGTAAAATTTACCCTTTGGTCATGCCGGAGCATATGGTGTTGCGGCTGTCTGCATCTTTTTTAATTCTTCTTCCATGAGAACCCTATGATGAAAAGCAACCGTCTCGCCTATGCCGTTTTGGCAGCCCTACTATCTATCCAAACCCTACCGGCTTCTGCAGCCAAAGCTGATGCCGCTTCTGCCGTCGAGGCATCCGAACAAGAGACGCAACAAGCCTCAGACTCTATCGCAAACTACGTTGACGACCAAATCGTCCAAGGCCCGGCAACCGTTGATTTGGGCAATCAGGCCAAACTGAAACTGCCTGCAAAAATGGTCTTTGTGAAAAAAAATCGCGCCAACGCCATGATGAGGGAAGCAGGCAACGCCACAGATCCCAACCGCTACGGCCTGATTCTCCCCGAGTCGGAAAACGAGGACAGTGACACCAATTGGATAGTAGACCTGACCTTTACCGATTCTGGCTACATCAAAGACGATGATGCCAAAGAATGGGATGTTGAAGCCATGCTCGAGCAGCTGAAAGAAGGCACCGAGGAACAAAACAAAGAGCGAGCCTCCCGCAACCTACCGGAAATAGAAACTCGCGGCTGGGTGGAAAAACCGCAATATGATGCAAAGACCCATCGTCTGATTTGGTCGATTGACGTTTTGAATAAAAACGAACCCGACCCCAATCCTGCTATCAACTACAATACTTTCCAGCTTGGACGCGAAGGCTATATTGAATTAACTATGATCACCGACTTGAAAAGCATAGATCAATACAAACCTATTGTGCAAGAATTGTTGGGCAATATCGAATTCAACGAGGGCAAGCGTTATAGCGATTTCAATGCGGCAACCGACAAAGTGGCCGAATACGGACTGGCTGCCTTGGTTGGCGGTATCGCTGCAAAAAAACTGGGATTATTGGCCTTAGCCGGCGCATTACTGGCTAAATTCGGCAAACTGATTATTTTTGGTGCTCTTGCAGTAGGCGCATTGTTTAAAGGCCTATGGCGCAAAAAAGATAAAAACAAACCGAACGAAGAAGAATAAATAAATCCTGTTCAAAATAAAAAAGGCCGTCTGAAAACTTGGTATCCCTAGTTTTCAGACGGCCTTTTATCATTCATGCCTTACGAACGAATCCGTTTCAACACTTCTTCTTTGCCGATTAAAGCCAATACTGCATCGACGCTTGGGGTTTTTGCTGTACCGCAGACAGCGAGGCGCAAAGGCATGCCGAGTTTGCCCATTTTAACGCCTTCTTCGTCGCAGAAAGGTTTGAAGAGGTCGTGGATGGCTTCGGCGTTCCAGTCTTCCAAACCTTCGAGGCGTTCGGCAAAGCGCAGCATACGGGTGGCGGCTTCGTCGTCCCAGTGTTTCTGCATGTCCGCTTCGGCAGGCGTTTGTTTGACGTAGAAGTAGAGGCACTCGTCGGCGAGGGTGTTCAGGTCTTGGGCGCGGTCTTTGACCAGTGCCAACACGTCTTCCAAAGCAGGTTTTGCCGTGTCGTAAATATCGCGCAGAGCAAGGCAGGGTTTGATGAGTTCGGCGAGTTTTTCGTTGGACGTGATTTTGATGTGTTCGCCGTTGATCCAGTAGAGTTTCTTCAAGTCCATGCGGCTTGGAGATGGGGAGACGTCTTTCAAATCAAACCATTCGATGAATTGTTCCATTGTGAAGAATTCGTCGTCGCCGTGCGCCCAACCCAAGCGTGCCAGATAGTTGAGCATGGCTTCGGGCAGGATGCCCATTGCGCCGAAATCGGTAATAGCAACGGTATCACCGCTGCGTTTGGAGATTTTTTTGCCTTGTTCGTTAAGAATCATCGGCAGATGGCCGTATTCGGGCAGGTTTGCGCCGATGGCTTTTAAGATGTTGATTTGTTTCGGGGTGTTGTTCACATGGTCGTCGCCGCGGATAACGTGGGTAACGCCCATGTCGTAGTCGTCCACGACAACGCAGAAGTTGTAAGTCGGCGTGCCGTCGGCGCGGGCGATAATCAGGTCGTCGAGCGCTTCGTTGGGAATGGAGATTTCGCCTTTGACCAAGTCCGTCCACTGGGTAACGCCGTCCAAAGGCGTTTTGAAGCGGACGACAGGTTGCACGTCGGCAGGGATTTCGGGCAGGGTTTTGCCTGCTTCGGGGCGCCAGCGGCGGTCGTAAGTCGCCGTGCCTTCTTTTTCGGCTTTCTCGCGCATGCCTTCCAACTCTTCTTTGCTGCAATAGCAGTAGTAGGCATGGCCTTTTTCTAAAAGTTCGGCAATGACCTCTTTGTAGCGGTCGAAACGGCGGGTTTGGTAAACGACGTTGTCGGCGTTGTCGTAGTTCAGGCCGACCCATTTCATGCCGTCGAGGATGATGTTGACGGATTCGGCGGTGGAACGCGCCAAGTCAGTGTCTTCGATACGCAATAGGAATTCGCCTTTGTGATGACGGGCAAACGCCCATGAAAACAAGGCGGTGCGCACACCGCCGATGTGCAGGTAGCCGGTGGGGCTGGGGGCGAAACGGGTTTTGACGGTCATGATGGCTCCAAAGTCTTTGAAAACAGGTATTTTACTTTTTCGGCGTGGTTTAAACAATGTAAGGCCGTCTGAAAATAATGTTGGCGCAGAAGGACCGTCTGGGACTTTTCTCCTGAAAACAAATCAAATATAATGATAATTATTTCTTTTAAAGGATCCGCTCATGAACAAACGCGCTTTATTTGCCGCCCTCGCCCTCCTGCCCCTTTTTGCCCAAGCCGAAATCAAAACTATCAAAGATGTATTGGGACGCGAAGTCAAAGTCGATGTCCCTGTCAAACGCGCGGTTTTGGCGTTTTACTATCCCGACTATATCGCGGTAACGGGCGCGGACAAATTTAAAAACGTCATCGGCATTTCGCGTGAGTTTTGGGAGAAATTCAATCCCGGCAGCTGGGCGATGTTCAAACAGAAGCTGCCTACGCTGCAAAACATTGCGGACATCGGCAACATCAACACCGGCACGTTTTCACTGGAGAAAACGCTCGCGCTCAAGCCGGACGTATTGATTCTGGCCGACTGGCAGTATAAGGCCATCGCCACCCATCTGCCGCGCATTAAAGCGGCAGGCATACCCGTCGTCGTGGTCGATTTCAACGCCGAAACCGTCGCGCGGCACACGCGCAGTGCGGAAATTTTCGGCGAACTCAACGGTACGCAGGCGCGCGCCCAAAAAATTGCCGCCGAATACGCCCGAGGCATTGCCGACATCCAAAAACGCGTCGCACGCGCCAAGCAGTCCAAACCGAAAATCTATATCGAGTTCGGCGATAAAGGCCCGTCCGAATACAGCTACACCTTCGGCAAAGATATGTGGGGCGCGATTGCCGACACAGCAGGCGGCAACAATATCGCCGCGCCTTACATTAAAAACTGGGGACCGATAAACCCTGAAAAATTCCTGACGGCCAAACCCGACGTCATCGTCATTTCGGGGACGGAAAACGGCCATAAAGACAAGCCTGACATTATGGCGATGGGCATAGGCATCAGCCAGGCCGATGCGCAACGCCGCCTGGCCGGATTTGTCAAACGCAAAGGCTGGGCAGACATTCCTGCCGTCAAAAACAAACGCGTTTACGGCATCTACCACACCGCCTCCCGCTCGCTCGCCGATTTGGCCAGCGCGCAATTTATCGCCAAAACCCTGTATCCGCAGCAGTTTGCCGACATAGACCCAAACAAGACCTATCTGGACTTCTACCGCAAATACCTGCCCGTCGTGCCGGACGGTACGTTTTACATCCAATTGAAATAGCGGCTGCAAAAATCATAGGCTCAGGCCGTCTGAAGATTCAGACGGCCTGAGCATGCTATGCCGATAAAGATTTAATGAGTATAATTACTGTTCTTTCAACAAAATTACTGGGTACGTATGAACGGACAAAACCAAATCGGCCATCAGCAGGCTCCTGTTGTAAGCGTCAAAGAATGGTTGCTAACAAACTTGATTATGATGATTCCGCTGGTCAATCTGATCATGATGCTTGTGTGGGCATTCAGCTCAAACACCAATCCGAATAAAGCCAATTATTTCAAGGCTGCCTTGATTCTGTTTGCCATCGTAATGGCAATTTATCTGGTGCTGGCTGTAGTCATTTTTGGCAGTATAGCTGCAAATCAATATCAATAAGTAAGCATACATTTAGGCCGTCTGAAACCTAAAAGGATTCAGACGGCCTTTTACATGGATTACCGAAGGCTCAACCACCTATCCAATTCCAAACGGCATCGCTCCATTTGCCGATACGGTAGAGAAACAAAGAATAGCTCTCCTGCATCAGAAACTTGGCTTTCTTGCTGCGCTCATCAAAGCGCGTGGTCGGGGTGGCGGAGAACTGCGCATCTGACAAGCCCAAATCGGCGGCCATTTCTTCGGCACGCGCCAAATGATACGGGTCGCTGACAACGATAATGCTGCCGACTCCGTTGGCGTGCATGATGGGGACGATATTGCGCAGGTTTTCGTAAGTGTTGCGCGACGTGTTTTCAAACAGGATATTGTGCGCCGGTATGCCCTGCTTGAGCGCGTATCGGCGCCCCACTTCGGCTTCGGTCATAAATCCTTTTTTGGGTGTCCCGCCGGTGAAAATGATTTTACCGACCCGATGGCTTTGGTAGAGCGTAATGGCGTGGTTGATGCGCTCACGGAATACCGGCGACGGGCGTTTGTCCCACGCCGCCGCACCCAACACCACCGCCGCATCGGCATGAGCGTCCTTCGGCAAGGTTTGCAAACCTGTCCGGTAAATCTGCCATGTGCCGGTCAAAAAAATACCGCACACCAGCAAAACGCTCAAAGCAAGGCCGCGAAACAGGTAATATCGCAGGCCATTGCGGCTTTTAAGCAGGGAAATCATCTTCAGACAGCCTTATCCAACCCCGTCAGCCGAGTAGGGCGGCAATGTTTTCCAACGGACGGCCGATGGCTGCGCGCGTAGGCGTTACCAAAACGGGACGCTCGAGCAGGGCAGGGTGTTCGACGATTGCCTGAAGCAGGGCGGCATTGTCCAAATCGGGATTGTCCAAACCCAATTCTTTGTACAAATCGTCTTTCGTGCGCATCATGCCGCGCACCGATTCGATGCTGAGTTTGGCAAACATATCCTGCAAAGTCGCCAAATCAGGCGCGGTATCCAGATATTTGACTACATCGGCGGCAACGCCTTTTTCTTCGAGCAAAGCCAGCGCGGCACGCGATTTGCTGCAACGCGGGTTGTGATAAAGTGTGAATTCAGACGGCATGAAAGTCTCCGTATTATTGCAAAATCATTCAATGATGGCGGTTATTATCGTCTGCAACTGATTTTTACTCAAACTTTTTACCTGATATCTTGATACGAATCGGTAGGCATACCCACCAAACCGTTTTACAATAAACCCAATTTCGATTGGCAACCTCAAGGATACAACCATGAAAGCCTTAACCGCCCTTCTCTTGTCCGCCACCGTTTTTACCGCTGCGCCGACCTTTGCCGCCGAAGAAACGGCAGGTTGGCAGGACAACAAACCGCAAAGCCTGGAGTCACTCAAAGCCCCCGTGCGCGTGGTCAACCTTTGGGCAACCTGGTGCGGCCCCTGCCGTAAAGAAATGCCCGCCATGTCGGCATGGTACAAAGCTCAGAAAAAAGGCAGCGTCGATATGGTCGGCATCGCGCTGGATACGACCGACAACATCGGCAAGTTCCTGAAACAAACGCCGGTCAGCTATCCGATTTGGCGTTACACCGGCGCCAACAGCCGCAACTTCATGAAAGCCCACGGCAACAACGTCGGCGTATTGCCCTTCACTGTCGTCGAAGCGCCGAAATGCGGCTACAAACAAACCATCACCGGCGAAGTCAACGAAAAAAGCCTGACCGCCGCCGTGAATTTGGCCAAAACCAAATGTAAATAAAACAGCGGATAAGGTGCTTAACCTACGCTGATACCGAGGCCGTCTGAAACCCAATCGTTCAGACGGCCCTTTTTCAAACCATATTGCTTTGTGTTGCAAACCGGCAGTGTCTCCACAGGCAGAACCGAGGTTTCACTATCAAAAAGCAGCCGAAATATTTATAATCTGTGAATATCCCCATTTTTTCAGACGGCATGTTGCCCTATCGATGACGCCGGCCGTCTGACTCCCTATTTTCAGGAAAACCCATGATCCGTTTCGAACAAGTTTCCAAAACCTATCCCGGCGGTTTCGAAGCCCTGAAAAATGTCAGTTTCCAGATTAACAAAGGTGAGATGATTTTTATCGCCGGCCATTCGGGTTCGGGCAAATCCACCATTTTGAAGCTGATTTCAGGCATTACCAAGCCTACCAAAGGCAAGGTTTGGTTCAACAATCAAGACCTCGGCACCTTGAGCGACAATCAGATCGGCTTTATGCGCCAACATATCGGCATTGTCTTCCAAGACCACAAAATCCTCTACGACCGCAATGTCTTGCAAAACGTTATCCTGCCTTTGCGGATCAGCGGCTACCAGCCGCGCAAAGCTGAAGAGCGCGCGCGTATTGCGATTGAGAAAGTCGGCTTGAAAGGCCGCGAAAACGATATGCCCATCACTTTGTCCGGCGGCGAACAACAACGTTTGTGCATCGCGCGCGCAGTGGTTCACCAACCCAGCCTGCTGATCGCCGACGAGCCGTCCGCCAGCCTCGACCGCGCCTATGCGCTGGATATTATGGAATTGTTCAAAACCTTCCATGAAGCAGGCACGACTGTGATTGTTGCGGCGCACGATGAAACGCTGATGGCGGATTACGGCCACCGCGTCTTGCGCCTGCAGAAAGGACGCCTCGCATGAGTATGATTCATTACATCTCGTTACACGTCGAATCGGCGCGCGCCGCGCTCAAAGAGCTTCTGCGCCAACCCATCGGCACGCTGCTGACCCTGCTCATGCTTGCCGTTGCCATGACCTTGCCGCTGTTTATGTATTTGGGTATCCAAAGCGGGCAAAGCGTATTGGGTAAACTCAACGAATCGCCACAGATTACGGTTTATATGGACACTGATGCAGCAAGTTCTGATGCCGATACGGTGAAAAACCTGCTCCAGCGCGACAGCCGTATCGATAAAGTCCGCTTTATCAGCAAGCAGGAAGGTTTGGAAGAATTGCAAACCAATCTCGACCAAAACCTCGTTTCCATGCTCGATGGCAACCCATTGCCCGACGTCTTTATCGTTACACCCGACCCTGCCACTTCTCCGGATCAGATGCAGGCCATCTATAAAGACATTACCAAACTGCCGCGCGTCGAATCAGCAACCATGGATACCGAATGGGTACAGACCCTTTATCGTATTAACGAATTTATCCGCAAGATTTTGTGGTTCCTCTCGCTGACTTTGGGCATGGCCTTTGTCTTGGTGGCACACAACACCATCCGCCTGCAAATCCTCAGCCGCAAGGAAGAGTTGGAAATCACCAAGCTGTTGGGTGCGCCCGCTTCCTTCATCCGCCGCCCTTTCCTTTATCAGGCAATGTGGCAGAGTATTTTCTCCGCCGCCGTCAGCTTGGGTTTGTCGGCTTGGCTGCTGGCCGAAGTACGGCCGCTGGTGGACGCGATTTTCAAACCCTACGGTCTGAACATCGGCTGGCGTTTCTTCACATTTAGCGAAGTGTCGCTGGTATTCGGCTTCGTCATCGCACTGGGCGTATTCGGCGCATGGCTGGCCACCACGCAACACCTCTTAGGCTTCAAAGCCAAAAAATAAGCCTTGGCAAACAGGCCGTCTGAACCATTCAGACGGCCTGAAATCTTATCCTTTCGCAACTTAAACAAACCTTGTGAAAATTTAATACTGCCAAATCTAACAGCAAGGGCATAATCCCTTATAATTGATGGCTTATTATCCATCTCATTTCATTTGTGCGGCATAAACCGTGCAGACAAATAACGAAAGACATCCTGTGGACAAACTCAAAATCTCTGCCAACGGCCCCCTCAACGGAGAAATCATCGTATCCGGCGCAAAAAACGCCGCCCTGCCGCTGATGTGTGCCGGTCTGCTGACTTCCGGCACTTTACGCTTGAAAAACGTACCCATGCTCGCCGACGTCAAAACCACCCAAAAACTGCTGCAAGGCATGGGCGCACGCGTTTTGACCGACAATATCTCCGAATTTGAAATCAACGGCGGCACCGTCAACAACACCTGCGCACCTTACGAGCTGGTAAAAACCATGCGCGCATCCATCTTGGTTTTAGGCCCGACCCTCGCCCGCTTCGGCGAAGCCCAAGTCAGCCTGCCCGGCGGTTGCGCCATCGGTTCGCGCCCGGTTGACCAACACCTCAAAGGCCTCGAAACCATGGGTGCGGAGATCACCATCGAACACGGTTACGTCAAAGCCAAAGGCCGTCTGAAAGGCACGCGCGTCACCATGGATGTCGTGACCGTCGGCGGGACTGAAAACCTGCTGATGGCGGCCACGCTCGCCGAAGGCACCACCATCCTCGAAAACTGCGCCATCGAGCCCGAAGTCGTCGATTTGGCCGAATGCCTCGTCAAAATGGGCGCGAAAATCAGCGGCATCGGTACAGCAACCATGACCATCGAAGGCGTAAAAGAGCTGCACGGCTGCGAACACAGCGTCGTTCCCGACCGTATCGAAGCCGGTACCTTCCTCTGCGCCGTCGCCATGACCGGCGGCAAAGTCGTCCTGCGCAATGCCGCACCGAAAACCATGGAAGTCGTATTGGACAAACTGACCGAAGCCGGCGCCATCATCGAAGCCGGAGACAACTGGATTTCCATCGACATGCAACAACGCCCCAAAGCCGTGGACATCCGCACCGTCGTCCATCCAGGCTTCCCAACCGACATGCAGGCGCAGTTTATGGCCATGAACGCCATTGCCGAAGGCAGCAGCCGCGTGGTGGAAACCATTTTTGAAAACCGCTTCATGCACGTTCCCGAACTCAACCGCATGGGCGCGGACATCACCACCGAAGGCAACACCGCCTACATCAAAGGCGTGGAAAAACTCTCCGGCGCCGTCGTGATGGCAACCGACCTGCGTGCCTCCGCCAGCCTCGTTATGGCAGGCTTGGTCGCAGATGGTGAAACCATCGTCGAACGTATCTACCACCTCGACCGCGGCTATGAATACATCGAGAAAAAACTCGGCGGCGTAGGCGCAAAAATCGAACGCGTACGCGGTTGATTCCATACGCAGCCGATAAATAAAAGGCCGTCTGAAACACCGGCAATCAGTTTTCAGACGGCCTTTGCGTATTGTTTTGCGGTATAATTCCCGACATCTTTATCCATTGTTTTCCAAAGCATAAACCATGACACGCAAAATCCTTGTCACTTCCGCCCTGCCCTATGCCAACGGCAGCATCCACCTCGGCCACATGGTCGAACACATCCAAACCGACGTTTGGGTGCGCTTCCAAAAACTGCGCGGCCACGAGTGCTACTACTGCTGCGCCGACGACACCCACGGCACGCCCGTGATGCTTGCCGCGCAAAAACAAGGCATCGCGCCCGAAGACATGATTGCCAAAGTGCGCGAAGAGCACCTCGCCGACTTTACCGGCTTCCACATCGGCTACAGTAATTATTACAGCACCCATTCTCCTGAAAACAAACAATTTTCCCAAGACATTTACCGCGCGCTGAAAGCTAACGGCAAAATCGAAAGCCGCGTCATCGAGCAGCTTTTCGACCCTGAAAAACAAATGTTCCTGCCCGACCGCTTCGTCAAAGGCGAATGCCCCAAATGCCACGCCCAAGACCAATACGGCGACAACTGCGAAGTCTGCGGCACGACCTATTCCCCGACCGAACTGATTAACCCGTATTCCGCCGTTTCCGGTGCCAAACCCGAATTGCGCGAATCCGAACACTTCTTCTTCAAACTGGGCGAATGCGCGGGCTACCTGAAAGAATGGACTTCCGGCAACAACCCGCACGACGGCAAGCCCCATCTGCAACCAGAAGCCCTCAACAAAATGAAAGAATGGCTGGGCGAAGGCGAAGAAACCACCCTGTCCGACTGGGACATCTCCCGCGACGCGCCGTATTTCGGTTTCGAAATCCCCGACGCGCCGGGCAAATACTTCTACGTCTGGCTGGACGCACCCGTCGGCTACATGGCGTCGTTTAAAAACCTGTGCGACCGCATCGGCATCGATTTCGACGAATACTTCAAAGCCGACAGCCAAACCGAGATGTACCACTTCATCGGCAAAGACATCCTCTATTTCCACGCCCTGTTCTGGCCCGCCATGCTGCATTTTTCCGGCCTCCGCGCCCCGACCGGCGTGTACGCACACGGTTTCCTGACCGTCGACGGACAAAAAATGTCCAAATCGCGCGGCACCTTCATTACCGCCAAATCCTATCTGGAACAAGGCCTGAACCCTGAGTGGATGCGCTACTACATCGCCGCCAAACTCAACAGCAAAATCGAAGACATCGATTTGAACCTGCAAGACTTTATCAGCCGCGTAAACAGCGACCTCGTCGGCAAATACGTCAACATCGCCGCCCGCGCGTCAGGTTTCATCGCCAAACGCTTTGAAGGTCGTCTGAAAGACGTTTCAGGCAGCGCATTGCTGGCAAAACTCGCCGCCGAAAGCGACACCATCGCCGAGCAATACGAAAACCGCGAATACGCCCGCGCCCTGCGCGACATCATGGCATTGGCGGATGCGGTAAACGAATACGTCGATGCCAACAAACCATGGGAATTAGAGAAAATTATTAAATCTCCAAATTTGGAATGGAGATTTGAAAATATTCATGATGATTTGCCAAAACTTAAAGATGATATCTTTTTGAAATCTATATTAATACAAAATTATTTAGAGAATGATTTTGAAAAAGCTAAGAATTCACTTTCTAGTAATCAAAAAATAATTTTTGAGAAAATGAAGGAAAATTATTCTAAAAATAAGGAAAATATCAGATTATATGTTCAAAAATATATAGAAGAAAATATAGATCATATTTTTGATGAGCATAAAAAATCATCAGTAGATAATTCAGAATATAATTTGAAATTATATTCAAAGGAAGAAATCAAGTCTGATAAGACAATAGATTTAATTGTGAGCTTATTCATTAACACTAAGTCATTGAATAGTACATTGCACGAAGTATGCAGCGAGCTGATCAACGCCTTCAAAATCCTCACCATCTACCTCGCGCCCGTGCTGCCCAAAGTCGCCGAGCGCGCCGCCGCCTTCCTCAATCTCGACGGCCTGCGCTGGGCCGATGCCGCAACCGTGCTGCCCGAAGGCCACACCATCAACAAATACGAACATTTAATGCAACGAGTGGAGCAAAAACAAGTGGACGATTTAATCGAAGCCAACAAACAAAGCATTCAGACGACCCCCGCGCCTGCCGCCGAAGAGAGCAAATACGAAAAAGTCGCCGAACAGGCCAGCTTTGACGATTTTATGAAAATCGATATGCGCGTCGCCAAAGTATTAAACTGCGAAGCCGTCGAAGGCAGCACCAAACTTTTGAAATTCGACCTCGATTTCGGTTTTGAAAAACGCATCATCTTCTCCGGCATCGCCGCGTCTTACCCAAATCCTGCCGAATTGAACGGCCGCATGGTCATCGCCGTCGCCAACTTCGCCCCACGCAAAATGGCAAAATTCGGCGTATCCGAAGGCATGATCCTCTCCGCCGCCACCGCAGAGGGCAAACTGAAGCTCCTCGACGTTGACGCAGGCGCACAGCCCGGGGATAAAGTGGGCTAAGTATCAAATCTTAAGGAGAAACCATGTTAAACCTTTCCGCACCGGTACTTAAAGAAATTGAGTTGCTTCATGATGCAGGCTTATCGGTTGGCGCTATTGTTGCAGTGTTGCGTCTGAAGTTTCCGGTAGAGCTCCATGATCGGGAGGACAAAAAAATTGAAGAAGCCGTTCTTCTCATGATCAATCCGCCGCGAAAAGCACCTTCTCTTTCCCGCTAAGGCAGCGATACCGGTTGAAAGGTAAATTTGGTTATGCTTCAACAAAAGGCCGTCTGAAACTTTCAGACGGCCTTTTTATTTATCCAAACACTTATTTCCGTTAAAACTTTATCTCAACAATTCATCGGTAACGCGTTGCAGAAATTCGATGCGCTCGGGTTTGGCTTCGCCTGATTCGGCTGCGGCTTTGACGGCGCAGCCGGGTTCGGCACGGTGGGTGCAGTTGTGGAAACGGCATTGACCGATAAGGTGGCGCAGGTCGGGGAAGTATTGCAGTAGATCGGCGGCTTGGAGATGGTGCAGGCCGAATTCTTGCAGGCCGGGGGAGTCGATGAGTCGGGTTTCTGCGTTTAAATCGTACAGTTGGGCGTGGGTGGTGGTGTGTTTGCCGGAGTCGAGCGCAGTGGAAATGTCGCCGGTTCGGGCGGCTTGGTTGCCGAGTAGGGCGTTGGTCAGGGTGGACTTGCCCATGCCGCTTTGTCCGAGCAGGATGTTGGTTTGCCCTTCTAAAATGGGACGCAGGATGTCGGCGTTTTCCAATGCGTTGGTTTCGACCACGGAGTAGCCGAGGGTTTCGTAGAATTTGAGTTTCTCGCGCCATTGGGCGGTTTCGGGGAGGTCGGCTTTGTTGAGGACAATGACGGCGTCGATGCCGGCCGCTTCTGCCGCGAGGAGGGCGCGTTGCAACAGGGCTTCGCTGGGTGAGGGGCTGGTGGCGGTTACGATGAGCAGTTGGGTAACGTTGGCGGCAATCAGTTTGGTTTTCCACGCATCTTGGCGGTAGAGCAGGCTTTCGCGCGGGAGGTAGTCTTCAATCACGACTTGTTCGCCGTTGATGGGGCTGATGCGGACTTGGTCGCCGCAGGCGAAATCGACGCGTTTTTTGCGGGTGGTGGCGTCATATGTTTGGCCGTCGGGGGTGCGGACGATATAGCGGCGGCCATAGCTGGTAATGATTTGGGCGGTATCGGTCATGATGGGGTTTATTGTTTGGAATGGTGTGATTGTACCGAAAGTCGGCTATGGCCGTCTGAAAACTTGTTTGCACCTTTTAACTTTCTTTGGCTTGGTTTTTTGGTGTTTCTGCCCTATATTTGCAATGTATTTGTTTTCAGGAGATTTTTTTATGGATTTCAGTCAGTTGCTCAATCAGGTTTTGGGTGCGGCTCAAAAAGGCGGCAAAGCGGTGGCGGACAGCCCGCTCAATTCTTTCGGCGGCGGCGCACTGACGGGTGCTTTGGCATCAATGCTGTTGAAAAAGAAAAATACGAAGAAGCTGGTCAAGGCCGGCTCGGTCGCTGCTTTGGGTTTTCTGGCTTATAAAGGCTATCAAAACTGGAAACAAAACCGCCAACAGGAAGAATTGCCGCAAAGTGCGTTCCAACCTGCCGGTCTGATTGGCGAAAACCACAGCCGTGTGATTTTGCAAACGATGATTGCGGCGGCGGCTTCAGACGGCCTGATTGACGATGCGGAACGCGCGGCCATTGAGCGTGAAAGCGGCAACGATGCGGAAACGGCGGCATGGCTGCAGGCTGAATATGCGCAACCGGCCTCTATCGAGCAAATTGCGGCTGCGGTCGGCAGCGACGAGGCTTTGGCAGCCGAAACTTATCTGGCGGCCAGATTGGTCTGCGCGGACTTGTCGCGCAAGGAAATCGTGTTCCTGAGCCGTTTGTCCCAAGCTTTGAATTTGGACGACCAGCTGGTCGAAAGCTTGGAAAAACAGCTCGAATTGGCTTAAGCTTGATTTAAAAGGCCGTCTGAAACCTGATTTCAGACGGCCTTTCGACTTAATTTCAGAGTAGAATAACCCTTTCGACATATTAAAGGCTGTCTAAACATGAATAAACTTTTTTCCACATTCAAAACGTTTTTAGCCACTTCATCCGTCTTGGTATTGGCTGCCTGTCCGAGTGGCAACGCGCCGCAATCCAAACCTTCTGCGCAGGGTCAAAATACGGTTTCGCGTCCTGCACCCAAACCGAAAGCCACAGTTGCGCTGGCTTTGGGTGGCGGCGCGTCCAAAGGCTTTGCCCATATCGGAATTATTAAGGTTTTGAAAGAAAACAATATTCCGATCAAAATCGTTACCGGTACATCCGCCGGCTCGATTGTCGGCAGTATGTACGCTTCGGGAATGTCGCCCGACCGCCTCGAATTGGAAGCGGAAATTTTGGGTAAAACCGATTTGGTGGATTTGACCTTGTCCACCAGCGGCTTCATCAAAGGCGAAAAACTGCAAAACTACATCAACCGCAAAGTCGGCAACCGCCCGATGCAGCAGTTCCCCATCAAATTTGCCGCCGTTGCGACCGATTTTGAAAGCGGCAAACCGGTGGTGTTCAACGTCGGCAATGCCGGACAGGCCGTCCGCGCTTCCGCTTCGATTCCGAACGTGTTCCAACCTGTCGTCATCGGCAACCGCAAATATGTAGATGGCGGCCTGTCGCAACCCGTACCGGTCAGCGCGGCGAAAAAACTGGGCGCAAACTTCATCATTGCCGTCGATATTTCCGCCCGTCCAGCCAAAAACGTCAACCAAGGCATGTTCTCCTATCTTGACCAAACCTTCAACGTAATGAGTCAAACTGCGTTGCGCCAAGAATTGGGACAGGCCAATGTGGTCATCAAACCACAGGTTTTGGAGCTGGGTTCGGTTGGCGGTTTCGACCAAAAACAACGCGCCATCCAACTGGGCGAACAGGCCGCACGCGCCGCCCTGCCTGAAATCAAACGCAAACTGGCGGCATATCAGTATTAATCATCCGCCGTTTGAACAGGCCGTCTGAAAGTATGTTTTTCAGACGGCCTTTCTTGTGCAAATCTGCTAAAATCACGCGTTTCCTACAAATCATAAAATCCTAAAAAAATGAATATCTTTTACGAAGAGTCCGGCCAATTCAAAGTTGCCTCCATCGTCCAAAAAAACGACGCCACCTATCAAGTCGATACCCAACACGGCAAGCGCACCAAAGTGAAGGCAAACAATGTCTTTGCCGAGTTTGACGGCGATATGGCGGTATTTTTGGAGAACGCGCAGGCACAGGCGGCGGACATCGACACCGATTTATTGTGGGAAGTATGCGGCGAAGAAGAATTTTCCGCCGAGGCCATCGCCGAAGAATATTACGGTCATGCGCCGACCAAAACCGAGCTGGCGGCGACTTTAATTGCGCTTTACGCCGCGCCGATGTATTTCTACAAAAAATCCAAAGGCGTGTTCAAAGCCGCGCCCGAAGAAACCTTAAAACAAGCGCTTGCCGCCATCGAACGCAAAAAACAGCAAGACGCGCAAATCGACGCTTGGGCGGAAGCCTTGAAACGCGGCGAGATGCCGTCTGAAATCGCGGCGGATTTGAAAACCATTTTACACGCGCCCGACAAGCAGTCGCTGACCTACAAAGCCTTTACCAAAGCCGCCGACGAGCTGAAAATCTCCGCCTACGAACTGGCGAAAAAAACGGGCGGCATTACGTCCATTCCCCAATACCTGCAAGACGGGTTTGAAATCAAATATTTCCCCAAAGGAACAGGCTTCCCCGACCTTCCGCTTCCTGAAATGCCCGACTTGCCCAAGGCCGACGTTACCGCCTTTTCCATTGACGACGAATCGACCACCGAAGTGGACGATGCCTTGAGCCTGACCGACTTGGGCAATGGCATGAAACGCGTCGGTATCCACATCGCCGCGCCGTCGCTTGCCATTAAACCAGGCGACAAAATGGAAAAAAACATCATGGAACGCTTAAGCACGGTTTATTTCCCCGGCGGCAAAATTACCATGCTGCCCGAAAACTGGATTGCCGCTTTCAGCCTTGATGCAGGCGCATACCGCCCTTCCATCAGCATTTATTTCGATGTGGACAACGAGTTCAACGTCGGCGCGCCAACCTGCAAAATCGAAGCGGTCAACATCGCCGAAAACCTGCGCATTCAAACCATCGAGCCGCATTTCAACGCCGAAACCGGCTTGGACGAAGCCGGCGAAATGATGTTCGCCCACCATCAAGACCTGATTTGGTTCTATCAATTTGCCATCGCCCTGCAAAAAGCACGCGGCAAATACGAACCCGACCGTGCGCCGCAATACGATTACAGCATCGAATTGGATGAGGAAGGCAACGTATCCGTCGTCCGCCGCGAACGCGGTTCGCCCATCGATACGCTGGTCAGCGAAATGATGATTCTTGCCAACAGCACTTGGGCGCAAATGCTGGACGAAAACGAGCTGCCCGGCCTTTTCCGCGTCCAACCGGCAGGCAAAGTGCGCATGAGCACCAAATCCGAGCCGCACATCGGCATGGGCGTGCAGCATTACGGCTGGTTTACCTCGCCGCTGCGCCGCGCCGCCGACTACATCAACCAAAAGCAGCTGATCAGCCTGATCGACAATTCTGCCGAGCCGCTGTATCAAAACAGCGATGCCGAGCTTTTCGCCGCGCTGCGCGACTTTGATGCCGCCTATACAGCCTACGCCGACTTCCAACGTCAGATGGAAGCCTACTGGAGCCTCGTCTATCTGCAACAGCAAGGCACCAGCGAGCTGACGGCCACCATCCTCAAAGAAGACCTCGTCCGCATTGAAGGCCTGCCGCTGGTAACGCGCGCGACCGGTATTCCGTTTGACGCGCTGCCCAAATCGCAGGCATTGTTCAAAATCACTGAATTGGATGCCGAGAAGCAGTTTATCGCGCTCAACCATCAAAAAGCCGTTTTACCGGGCTGATAACGTTATTTCGTTTGAAAAAAAGGCCGTCTGAACGAAGAAACAGAAATCTTTGATTTCGTTTTCATCCCTGTTCAGACGGCCTTAATCATCTAAAAATGCTACAATTCCCCTTTTCTGCCCATCATTTCAAACCATGAAAAAAAACGCCCCAAAATCCTTTGAAGAAGCCTTATCCCGCCTCGAAACCCTGACCCAAGCCATGCAAAGCAGCGAAATGCCGCTGGAAGATGCTTTGGCCGCCTATCAGGAAGGCAACGAATTGGTCAGATACTGCCAAACCAAATTGGCGGAAGTCGAGCAGAAACTGCAAGTCTTGGATGCCGGCGAACTGAAGGAGTTGAACCTTGAACCCGGCGAATGAACTCAAAACATGGCAGCAAAAAGCCCAAGCGCAAACCGAATTGCTACTGGCGCATTTTTTGCCGTCTGAAAGCCAAGTGCCGCACACGCTGCATGAAGCCATGCGTTACGTTACCCTCGGCGGCGGCAAACGGCTGCGCCCGCTCTTGGTGCTTGCCGCGTCCGAATTGGGCGAAGCAAACCAAAACGCCGTCGAACAGGCGATGGCGGCCATCGAAATGGTGCACGTCTATTCGTTGGTTCACGACGATATGCCGGCGATGGACAACGACAGCCTGCGCCGCGGCAAACCGACCTGCCATGTGCAATACGATGAAGCAACCGCCCTTTTGGTCGGCGATGCGCTGCAAACCCAAGCCTTTGATGTACTGAGCCGTCCGACAGGCCTGTCTGCCGAGCGCCAGCTTGCCATGTTGTCCACGCTGGCCCAAGCATCCGGCAGCCTTGGTATGGCGGGCGGACAAGCCATCGACCTTGCCAACGTCGGCAAAGCCATGAATCAGGCCGAATTGGAACAGATGCACAGCCTCAAGACCGGCGCACTCATCCGCGCGGCCGTAGCCTTAGGCGCACTGTCCTGCCCGGACTTAACACCGGCGCAAATCCAAACCTTAGACCACTACGCCGCCAAATTGGGCCTGGCTTTCCAAGTGATCGACGATGTATTGGACTGTGAAGCCGATACCGCCACCTTGGGCAAAACCGCCGGCAAAGACTCGGACAACGACAAACCGACCTACGTCAAACTGATGGGCCTGCAGGCCGCGCGTACTTACGCAGAAACGCTGATTGCAGAAGCCGTTGCCCTGATCGAGCCATTCGGCGACAAAGCCCTGCGCCTGCGCCAACTGGCCGAGTTTGTTACCGCACGGAAAAACTAAACCTGAAAATAAATAAAGGCCGTCTGAAACCTGATTTTGGGTTTCAGACGGCCTTTTTAACAGCCTGAGACCTTTGCAAAAAAGCCTTTCCTCCAACAGCCGAAATCCAAACACAGGTTTTCGGCTGTTTTTGTTTCAAATACCCACTGATTCTACTCAAATACCCCCTTAATCCCCCTTGGATACCTGATTAATCAGGCATCCGGACCGCCTTTTAGGCAGCAACAGGCACACTTAGCCTGT
>NZ_JAPWBA010000010.1:0-67709 GCF_041433195.1 Neisseria sp. 27098_8_139 | reverse complement strand
CACGCAGCAAGGCGCAAAACATCGAAAACCTCTCTATTTTCTAAACCATACTCAGGCCGTCTGAACCCCATCATCCCGTTTTCAGACGGCCTTTCAGCCTGACCGAATACCCGTTTTAAAGAGAATCATCATGAACGACCTCGCCCCTCTGCACGACCTGTTAAGCGAAATGGTGCAAGCCTACTCACAAAAAAACCAAGCACCGCACATCCCCACCCCGGCCGAAATCGGCACGCATCTTCATCCCCTGCTCGACCGCATGTGTGAAGAGGCCGAAAAACGCAACGCATCCGACATCTTCATCAGCGCAGACTTTCCCCCTGCCATCAAAGTCGGCGGCACCCTCACGCCCATGCCCCATAAAGCGCTAACCGGCGCGGACACCGCCGCCATCGCCGAATCCACCATGAACCCCGACCAGCTCGAAGCCTTCAACCGCGACTGGGAAATCAACTATTCCGTCCAATCGCGCAGCAACACGCGCTACCGCGTCAACGCCTACCACGAGCAAGGCCGCGTCGGCATGGTATTGCGCCGCGTCAGCCAAGACATTCCCGAAATGAAGACCCTCGGTTTACCCGAAAAGCTCCAAGAGCTTGCACTCGCACCGCGCGGCCTGCTGATCCTCGCCGGCCCGAACGGTTCGGGTAAATCCACCACCATGGCCTCCATGCTCAACTACCGCAACCAAAAGCTGCCCGGCCATATCGTTACCATCGAAGACCCCATCGAGTTTATCTACAAACCTTGCCGCAGCATCTTCACCCAGCGCGAAATCGGCATCGATACCGACAACTGGAAAATCGCCGTTCAAAGCGCCATGCGTCAAGCGCCCGATGTCGTCTGTATCGGCGAAGTCCGCAGCGAAGAAAGCATGGAATACGCCCTCCAACTGGCTCAAACCGGCCATCTGTGCGTTTTCACCATCCATGCCAGCACAGCCTCCCAAACCATCGAGCGCATCATCAACTTCTATCCGGAAGACCGTCGCCAACAGGTTTTGATGGATTTGGCGTTAAACCTCGTCGGCATCATCGGCCAACGCCTCACCATCAAGAAAAACCGCCAACGCACGGCCGTTACCGACCTCCTGCTCAACACTCCGGCCATGCAGGACTTGATTTTCAAAGGCGAATTGCTGGAAATCCGCGACCTGATGGCACGCTCCGGCAGCAACGGCATGCAGACGTTCGACCAAAACCTCTTCAACCTCTACGCACAAGGCCAAATCGAACTCAGCGAAGCCCTGCGCCAAGCGGTTTCCGCCAACGATTTGCACCTGCGCATTCAAATGCACGACGAGGGCAACAATACCGAACGCCTCTACGACCGCATCAGCGACCTCAACCTGATGACCTAATGGCGTAAGCCAAAAAAGGCCGTCTGAACGGGAGTGGAAATGAAATCAAGTATTTCCCCATATCCGTTCAGACGGCCTTATCTCATTTAAAGCATTCTGAAATCGACTGAAAATCCTGTTAAAATCCAATCATTCACCTCATAACGAATAATAAACAACAACATCATGAAAACTCCGCCGCTCAAACCTCTGATCATTGCCTCCCTGCCCGTCTTCGCCAGCGTGTTCATCGCCGCCACCCTCGTTTGGCACTTCGACACGCCCAAACTGGTTATGCCATTCGTGCTCGGCATTATTGCCGGCGGTTTGGTCGATTTGGACAACCGCCTCACAGGCCGTCTGAAAAACATCGTCATCACCGTTGCCCTGTTTACCCTCTCCTCTTTGCTTGCCCAAAGCACCATCGGCACAGGCGTTCCCTTCATCTTGGCCATGACCCTGATGACTTTCGGCTTCACCATCCTCGGCACCGTCGGCCTCAAATACCGCACCTTCGCTTTCGGTGCGCTTGCCGTCGCCACCTACACCACGTTGACCTACACCCCCGAGACCTACTGGCTGACCAACCCCGTCATGATTCTGCTGGGTACTGTCCTATACAGCGTCAACATCCTGATCTTCCAAATCATCCTGCCCCACCGCCCCGTCCAAGAAACCGTCGCCAATGCCTACGATGCACTCAGCAACTACTTCGATGCCAAAGCCGACTTTTTCGACCCCGACGAAGCCGCATGGTTGGGCAACCGCCAAATCGACTTGGCCATGAGCAATACCGGCGTGATTACCGCCTTCAACCAATGCCGCGGCGCACTTTTCTACCGATTGCGCGGCCAACACCGCCATCCGCGTACCGCCAAAATGCTGCGCTACTACCTCTGCGCGCAAGACATGCACGAACGCATCAGCTCCGCCCACGTCGATTACAGCGAAATGGCCGAGCAGCTCAAAAATACCGACCTTATCTTCCGCATCCGCCGCCTGCTCGAAATGCAAGGCCAGGCGTGCCGCAACGTTGCCTCCTCCCTGCGCAACAACAAACCCTACGCATACAGCAAACGCCTCGGCCGCGCCATGGAAGGCTGCCGCCAATCCCTCAGCCATTTTGCCGAGACCCATGCCGACAATGCCAACCTCCACAATATCCGCCGCCTGCTCGACAACCTCAGCAGTGTCGATTACCAACTGCGGCAACTGCAAAACGATGCGTCCCTTGCCGAAAACGACAACGCCGATACCCGCATCGCCGCCCTTGAAAACACCAAGTTCCGCAATATCGGCGAGACCGTCCTCAGCCAGCTCAATTTCGACTCCGGCGTATTCCGCCATGCCACCCGCCTCTCCATTGTCGTGGCCGCAGCCTGCATCATTGTCGAAATCCTCCATCTCAACCTCGGCTACTGGATTCTGCTGACCGCCCTTTTCGTCTGCCAACCCAACTACACCGCCACCAAAAGCCGCGTGTACCAACGCATTGCCGGTACGATTCTCGGCGTGATTGTCGGTTCGCTCGTCCCCTACTTCACCCCGTCTGTTGAAACCAAGCTCTGGATTGTTATCGCCAGCACCACCCTGTTTTTCATGACCCGAAGCTACAAATACAGCTTCTCCACCTTCTTCATCACCATCCAAGCCCTGACCAGCCTCTCGCTTACCGGTTTGGACGTGTACCACGCCATGCCCATCCGCATCATCGACACCATCGTCGGTTCCGTTATCGCATGGGCCGCCGCCACCTACCTCTGGCCCGATTGGCGTTACCTCACCCTCAGCCACACCGCCGCCCAAACCATCACTGCCAACGGCCGCTATCTCGACGCTATCCTCGACCAGCTGCAAAGCGGCAGCCGCGACGATTTCGACTACCGCCTCACCCGCCGCCAAGCCCACGAAAGCACCGCCGCCCTCAGCAGCACCCTGTCCGACATGAGCAGCAACCCGAAAAAATACCAAGACCGCCTGCAAGACGGTTTTACCCTGCTCAAAACCAGCTATGCGCTGACCGGCCACATTTCCGCGCTCGGCGCATACCGCGACCAAGTCCGAATCGACGGCAACGACGGCTTTGCGCCCTATGCCAAGCTGACCCACCACATCGCCGAGTTGCTGACCCAAATGCCCCAAACCGACCCCGAGGCTTTTGAAACGGCCATGACCCAAATCCGTCAGGAATTTGCCGAGCTTGAGCAAAACACACAAGCGCAGCAAGACCATATCCTCAAACACCAGCTCGACCTGATCATCCGCCAGCTTACCCCGTGCTATCAGGCATTGCACCGACAAGCCGATGTAGAGGCCGTCTGAAAAGAACCGGACACTTTCCAGCCTGTTTAGCAACAAGTCTGCCCATCATCGGTGTTGAATCCAGCTAAACACTTTCTCCAATAAAAACCAAAACAAAAGGCCGTCTGAAACCTGATTTCCAGATTTCAGACGGCCTTTATTTTTAACAATCGATATTAAAACCGATTATGAGCCGCGTTTTTCCAAAGCAGCAACGGCAGGCAACTCTTTGCCTTCCAAGAACTCAAGGAACGCACCGCCGCCGGTAGAAATGTAGCTGATTTGATCGGTTACGCCGAATTTGGCAATCGCCGCCAAAGTGTCGCCGCCGCCGGCAATCGAGAACGCATCGCTTTGGGCAATCGCTTCGGCCAATACTTTGGTACCGCCGGCAAATTGGTCAAATTCAAACACGCCGACCGGGCCGTTCCATACAACCGTACCGGCAGCTTTGAGCAAATCGGCCAAAGCAGCGGCGGATTTCGGGCCGATGTCCAAAATCATGTCGTCTTCGGCAACGTCGGCAATGTCTTTCACCACAGCTTCTGCATCGGCGGCGAAGGCTTTAGCGACAACCACATCGGTCGGCAGCGGAACAGAGCCGCCTTTAGCCGCCATTTTCGCCATGATTTTTTTGGATTCTTCCACCAAATCGTGTTCGGCCAAAGATTTGCCGATGGCTTTGCCTTCTGCCAACAGGAAGGTGTTGGCAATGCCGCCGCCGACGATGAGTTGGTCGACTTTGTCGGCCAAAGATTCGAGGATGGTCAGTTTGGTAGACACTTTGCTGCCGGCAACGATGGCAACCATCGGATGAGCCGGTTGTTTCAGGGCTTTGCCCAAAGCATCAAGTTCGCCCGCCATCAATACGCCGGCGCAGGCAACGGGCGCGGCTTGGGCGACGGCTTCGGTCGAGGCTTGGGCGCGGTGGGCGGTACCGAATGCGTCGTTGACAAACACGTCGCACAAAGAAGCGTAGGCTTTGCCCAGCTCCAAGTCGTTTTTCTTCTCGCCTTTGTTGATGCGCACGTTTTGCAGCATCACGACATCACCGGCGTTCAAAGTCGGTTTGTTTTCACGCCAGTCGTTCAATACTTTCACGTCTTTGCCCAACAGTTTGCCCAAATGCGCGGCAACAGGCGCTACATCGTCTTCAGGATGGAATTCGCCTTCGGTCGGACGGCCGAGGTGGATCATCACGATCACAGACGCGCCGTTGTCCAAGCAGTATTTAATGGATGCGAGCGAAGCGCGGATACGGGTGTCGTCGCTGATGTTGCCGTCTTTGAACGGCACGTTCATATCGGCGCGGATCAGAACGGTTTTGCCTTGAACATTTTGTTCGGTCAGTTTCAAAAATGTCATGATGATTCCTTTGTGATGGTTGGAAACGGGAATGTTTGGGATTATCCGCGAATGAGGGACGACGGTAAAGATTGGCAACGGCCGCGCTTGATGTGAATCAGCAGATAAGACCCAGGCCGTCTGAAACATTCGGCCAATCTTTCAGATTTTCCGCTATACTTTGGCGATTGATTTTCATTTTACGGATTAAACCATGTTACGCCGAATTGCTTTAATGCTTGCCTTCGCGCTGCCTGCCGCCTCATGGGCGCAGACGCTTTCTGAAACCCTGCCCAACGGTCTGAAAATCATCGTCAAAGAAGACCACCGCGCGCCTGTGGCCGTTTCGCAGATTTGGTACAAAATCGGCAGCGTGGATGAAAAACCGGGCAAAAGCGGCCTGAGCCACGCTTTGGAACACATGATGTTTAAAGGCACGAAAGACGTTCCCTCCGGCGAGTTCAACCGCCGCGTGTCCGAGCTGGGCGGACAAAACAACGCCTACACCAGCCGCAATGAAACGGTGTATTACGAAAACGTCGCCGCCGCCAACCTGCCCGAGATTCTGAAGCTCGAGGCAGACCGCATGCACAACCTCAACTTCAGCGACAAAGAATTCCTCAACGAGATGAACGTCATCCGTGAAGAACGCCGCCAGCGCACGGAAGACACGGCCGACGGCAAAATGTGGGAACAAGCCTATCTTGCCGCCTTTACCCAACCGTCCATGCGCGCCTCCGTCATCGGCTACATGAAAGATTTGCACACCCTAAAAGCCGACGACCTGCGCGCGTGGTACAAACAATATTACGCGCCCAACAATGCCGTATTGGTCATTGTCGGCGATGTCGATGCTAAACAAACGCTTCAGACGGCCGCCAAACTCTTTGGCGATATTTCGGCCAAAGCCCAGCCGCCACGCAACAAACTCCATACCGAACCCTATTTGCGCAAGCCTGTTACGGTCAAAGCCACTTCTCCGGTCACACACCAGCCGCTGATTGCCATCAACTTCCGTGTGCCGAAACTCCAAAAATTCGACGACGCAATGCCTTTTGCCCTCGACGTCCTCTCCGATATTTTGGCAGGCAACGCGTCCAGCCGTTTTGACAAAAACCTCGTGCGCGGCAAGCAAACCGCATTGAACGCAGGAACGCATTACGACATCATCAGCCGTGAAATGCCGCTGTTCAGCGTAATGGCCATGCCTGCCGAAGGCGTGAAAACCGATACTCTGATTGCCCAGCTGCGCCAAGAAATCAAAGACATTGCCGACAACGGCGTTTCCGAAGAAGAATTGCAGCGCGTCAAAACCCAAGCAGCGGTCAACGAAATCTACGCCAAAGACTCCATGTCTTCCCAAGCCTCCATGATGGGCCGCCTCGAAGCGCGCGGTTTCCAATATACCGACGAACAAGAAATCCACCGCCGCCTGCAGGCAGTCAGCGCGCAAGAAGTACAGGCTGCCGCCCGGATGTTGACCGACGAACGCATGAGCACCGTCATCATCGAGCCGCAAAAACCTGCCGCCGCGCCAAGCAAAAAACTGCCAAACGCCGATAAACATCAGGCCGTCTGAAAGCCCATACCCTTTCAGACGGCCTTAACAGAAAGCCACAACATGAAACCCACCCTGCTCACCCTTGCCCTACTCCTGCCCTTAAGCGTCCAAGCCGCCACCGACATCCAACGCTGGCGCAACCGCGACGGCACCCAAATCCTCCTTGTCGAACGCCACGAAAACCCCATCATCGACCTTGAAGTCAGCTTCAAGGGCGCAGGCAGCGTCGCCAATCCGGACGGCAAAAGCCAAGTTGCCGAATTTACCGCCGCCCTCCTGACCGACGGTACCCAAGAGCTGGACGAAGAAGCCTTCAATGCCGAAGCCGACAACATCGGTGCGCACATCAGCAGCGACAGCAATGCCGAAAGCGCATCCGCAGGCTTCCGCAGCCTCAGCAAAGCCGACATCCGCGACAAAGCCGCCAACTTGCTCAACCACTCGCTGACCCGTCCGCGTTTTGACGAAGCCGTTTTCCGCCGCCGTCAAATCCAATCCATTACCGGCTTGCAACAACAGGAAACCACCCCCGACTACACCGCCACGCGCGAACTGACCAAACTCATCTACCCAAACCACCCCTACGGCAGCGGCGCAAACGTAACCGTTGACAGCCTCAAACGCGTTAGTCTGGACGACATCCGCGCCTTCCACCGCACCCACTACGGCAAAGACAACGCCATCGTCGCCATCGTCGGCGACCTCAACCGCAAACAGGCAGAGCAACTGGTCGAGCGCGTCCTCAAAGACCTGCCGGCCAAAGCCACCGCAACCCACGCCATCCCGCCCGTTCCCAAACAAACCGCCCAACGCCGCGACATCCCCTTTGCCGGCACGCAGGCACAAGTCCTGCTCGGCACTTCCCTCTTCAAACGCCATGACCCCGACTATTACGCCCTCGTTGCCGGCAACTACATCCTCGGCGGCGGCGGTTTCGACAGCCGCCTCATGAAAGTTTTGCGCGACCAACACGGCTACACCTACGGCGTATACAGCAGCCTCGCCCCGGCGACAGAAGAAGGCACGTTTACCGTTTCCTACTCCACCCAAAAGAAAAACACCAAAGCCTCACTGGCTGACACCCAAGCCGTCATTGAACAGTTTATCGCCGAAGGCCCAACCGAAGCCGAGCTGAAACAGGCCAAAGCCAACATCGTCGGCGGCTTCCCCCTGCGCTACGACTCCAACGACAAACTGCTCAACTACCTGAGCCTGATCGGCCTCTACGACCTGCCCAACGACTACTTGGAAGCCTACCCCAAAGCCATCAACAGCCTGACCGTCGAACAAGTCCGCGACGCATGGCAACGCCGCGTCAAATTCAAAGACCTCAACATCGTCGTTGTCGGCGCAGAATAAAACGCTTTAAAACAACAGGCCGTCTGAAAGATTTTTCAGACGGCCTTTAGCTTTGTTTAAAATCAATCAAACCATTTGTAGATAATTGGTAGAATTTAAGTCCTCTTTTTACATTTTCTTTTGATTTTACTTAAGAAATCCTCGCTCCATGTGATTGGGATTGCACGATTTGTTTTTGTTGCTCCTCATATTCAATTTGTTGTGCTGTTTGCTGAATTTGGCTCAGGCTTTCCTCTACCGGCGTCTTAGCCGCTTCCCACATATCTACAGAAGCCATTATTAATCCGGGGGCTTTGTGTCCGATCAAGACTTCCCCATTACCTTTAATATTGATTAAAGACACATCACTCATCTTGTTTGTATAAGCCACTGAAGCTAACGACATCGCAATATTGTCCAAACTATTTGCATCGTAAACGATGTTTTTCTGGGCACAAAAATCAGCAAAAATCTGTTTCCCTTGATGATAGATTTTTTGGGCGTTTTGCGGCATATCCTCAATAGTTAAAGCCGTTGGTTTATCAATATCCGCCGCGTATTGATCGCGTTCATCCCTTTCATCCAAAGACATCATATTCGGATCTTTTTCGATAAGGTCACGGGTTTTTTGGTACATTTCGTTGGCATTCTGCTCAATGTCTCGCCAACGCCCCAGCAGGCTTTTATCATATAAGGCTGGTGATTTTTTCAGCTTATTAAATAACCCTCCTCCTTGACGAAACAGAAGAATACCTGTTTCTTCCATCAGAATATCTGGTTTTTCTTGGTTCGATTTCTCCGATTGGAGTCTTTTGAAGTCCTTATCCGTAATATTGACAAATGGCAGCTTGTCGGTATCGGTATAGACAAGGGGCACAGCCCTGCCTATACCTTTCGGATCAATAACTTTCTTGAACCCGGCGTTTGCCGTATCTACCATCATTTTTAGCATCCTGCCCGAAGCGTCTTGGGAAGATGAACCACCGATAAAGTCGAAGTTGTCGTCTTTGGGCGTGATTCTGAGGTTGCGGATTTCGCGGCTGCCATCCGGTCGGACGAAGAATTGGAGTTTATCGATGTCAGCTTTGGTAACTGTTACCTGCGTTGATCCGAAGATAAAGGCACGTTCGACGTAATCGGAGGATGATGTGTCTATACCGTATTGAGAGATAGAGACGGTGAAACCTTGACCTGTTCTAGGGTTAAACATAGAAGTTTTAATTTCTTCAAATCTTTTTTTCCCATAAATTTGATTGCCAATTTCATCAAAAGAATAGGGCTGTACTTTAGCTGGTAATTTTTCATTGAAAAATTTTTCAAACATTTTAAAATCAGCAGCCGATGCATACTTTCCTGCCCCATTTTTCATATAATCAACCGTATCAATTTCAACCGAAGTACGATTGGCATTAGTTATCGCTGATTGCATATCTTCACGACGAGGCGGTACGGATGTATTCCATAAATAATGCGATAAAATTCTATCTATGGTTACTTCTGATACACTTAATGATTTTTTGCTGTCTGACATAATATTTCTATTGGATATAGGTTAATAAATATAATGTGGCTGCCACAATACATCGCCACAATTATTCATGAATAATATATATGAAAAATCAATCTGATAAGTTTTTTCTTTATTCTCATCCCATTGAGGCAATCCCGGACTGACTTCTGAATAACTAAAATAAAAATTACCAACTCCATAATTTCCAATGTCGATATTTTTTGGTATCTCACTTTCTGGAAACGTTGATGCTCCTTCTAAATAAGTAATCAACGTATTATTTTTTATTATCGGGGCAGCTTCTTTGGTACTTAAAACTTTACAGCAGTCAGAGCCATAAATGCTTGCTCCTCCATGATTATATCCTCTGATAATCAATGAAAAACCTTTACTTTCATAATGTTCCAAATATTTTTTTAAATCATCCGGTTGTTTAATTTCATATTTTAAATACTTTGCCAGCAACGTCCCATCCATCGGGTCTTTCTCCGCCAAAAACATCCTGTCCCATTGCTCATTGGTGTAATCTTGCGGGACAAACCAGACGCTACAGGCCTTTTCGTGACGTACGCAGTCTGCTCCCGTAGAATAATCCCGTCCGCCCTGATTGGTGGTTATATTAGCCTTATAAGCTTCAGCCTCCCCCAACAACCTACCTGCAAAACTGACCATTGCTTTCCTGTGTAATTCCTCTGGGGTGTAAAAATTCCTGTCCCGCCAGCAATAGCCTGCCCTGAGTTTTTCCCTGTATTCCTGTTCCGAAACTCCGTCAGGCTTGGGGTCTTTAGCAATCAATTCTTTCCAGTATTGATATTTGTCGGGCGCGGTATATTGATATATACCGAAGCCTGCTGCTGCCAATGCAGCGATTACCAGTAGGTATTTGTAGATTCTATTCATTTGATTGCCTTCAATTAATAATTAAGGTCGTCTGAAACTTTTCAGACGACCTTTTATCGTTTAAGCTAGGCTTTACTCAACCGTTACCGATTTAGCCAAGTTGCGCGGTTTATCCACGTCTGTACCGCGTGCAAGGGCGGCGTGGTAGGACAGGAGCTGCACGGGGATGGTGTGCACAATCGGCGAGAGTACGCCGACATGACGTGGGGCGCGGATAACGTGCACGCCTTCGGTGGCGTTAAAGTTGCTGTCGAGGTCGGCGAAGACAAAGAGTTCACCGCCGCGTGCGCCGACTTCCTGCATATTGGCTTTTACTTTGTCCAACAGGCTGTCGTTCGGGGCAATCACGACAACGGGCATGTTTTCGTCCACCAAGGCCAACGGGCCGTGTTTCAGCTCACCCGCAGGATACGCTTCGGCGTGGATATAGGTAATCTCTTTCAGCTTCAATGCGCCTTCAAGAGCGATTGGGAAGTGGATGCCGCGGCCCAAGAAGAGTGCACTGGTTTTCTTGGCAAATTTTTGCGCCCAAGCGGCGATTTGCGGCTCAAGGTTGAGAACGTGCTGAATGCTGCCCGGTAGTTGGCGCAATTCTTCGACGTATTCACGCGATTGCTCGTCGGAAACCAGACCGCGTTGTTTGCCCAAGGTAACGGCCAAGCCGAACAAGACAACCAGTTGGGTCGTGAACGCTTTGGTAGAGGCGACGCCGATTTCTGCGCCGGCGCGTGTGTACAGTACCAATTCGCTTTCACGCGGCAGGGCGGATTCCATCACGTTACAAATAGACAGGCTGTGTTTGTGTCCCAAGGATTGCGCGTATTTCAAGGCTTCCATGGTGTCCAAGGTTTCGCCGGATTGGGAAATGGTGATGACCAGTTGTTTCGGATCGGCAATTACGTCGCGGTAGCGGTATTCGCTGGCGATTTCCACGTCGGTTGGCACTTTGGCGATGGATTCGAGCCAGTATTTGGCGGTCAACGCGGCATAGTAGGACGTACCGCAGGCAAGGATTTTGATGCTGCGGATGCCGTCGAACACTTCGCGTGCGTTTGCTCCGAAGTTTTCGGGTTCGAAGCCGCCGTCCAGGAAGACTTCGGCAGTATCGGCGATGGCGCGCGGTTGTTCATGGATTTCTTTTTGCATGAAGTGGCTGTAAGGGCCCAACTCCAGCGAAGCGAGCGACAGTTCGGATACTTTGACGGTGCGTTGGGTTTCAGCACCGGTTTTGTCAATGAGTTTGTCGATGCCGTTTGCGCTTAGAAGGGCAATGTCGCCGTCTTCCAAATAGGCGATGCGGCGGGTGAAGGCGATGACGGCGGATACGTCGGAGGCGATGAAGGTTTCTTGGTCGCCCAATGCCACCAAGAGCGGGCAGCCCATGCGTGCAACGACCATTTCTTCGGGTTTGTCCTGCGCCATTACGGCGATGGCATACGCGCCGTGGAAACGGGCTGTGGCTGCGCGGACGGCTTCAAACAGTTTGCCGCCGTTTTGTGTGTATTCGTGATTGACGCTGTGGGCGATGACTTCGGTATCGGTTTGCGATTCGAAGGTGTAGCCCAAGGATTGGAGGCGTTCGCGTTCGGCTTCGAAGTTTTCGATGATGCCGTTGTGGACGACGGCAATCATGCCGCCGGAGATGTGGGGGTGGGCGTTGGGTTCGGTTACGCCGCCGTGGGTTGCCCAACGGGTATGGCCGATGCCGATATGGCCGAACACGCCTTTTTCGCGTACGGCGTCTTCCATCAGCTGCACGCGGCCGACACGGCGCACGCGCTTGATTTTGCCGTCTGTGTTCACGGCGATACCCGACGAGTCATAGCCCCGATATTCAAGGCGTTTGAGACCATCGGTCAGAAAATCGACTACATTTTGATTGGCGCGGATGGCGCCGACGATACCGCACATATAAGTTCCTTAGTATCAATATGGGGCAGTAGCCCCGTTGGTAAAATCCGCAACGCTGACTTTCAGACGGTACGAGGTATTGTTTCAAGCTTTTCGGTGCCATTACTAACTAAAAGAACGGCCACCAAAACTTTTCTCAACTACTTCCCGTTGTGCTTCTTGGGCAATAGTTTGTTGTTCTTCTTGCTTTATTTTCTCCTGAACTTTGGCATCAAAAGCATCAACGATATTTTTATTGTCTGCTAACAACTGTTTGGTAAACGAACCGTCTTTATCGTTAATCAGGTTGTTAACTAAAGTACTAAAGTCATCATATGAAAATTGCGTACCTACTTTCTTATCTTCTCTCTGTTTAATTTTATTTATGGATTTTTCAGGATCAATAAATAGGTTTCTAATTTCATTATAATTATCTTTTTTATTCCCTTCTAATTTAGCAGGATTGTCAAGAGGAGTTGTTTTAACACTATTCCATTTATCAAAAAGACTATTATCTTTTTCTATGATATTTAATTGAGAGATTAAAGTTGCGCCTAATACTGCCTCTTTTCGACCAGTTTCTATATAGTCCTTTTTGCCGCTGGCTTTAATAAAGCTATCAATTCTACTATCTACTTCATTGACTGAATGAAATTTCCCATCTTTAACTTCTTGCAAAACTTTTCTCCCCCACCTTTCACTTTGATTATAAAGTTTTGAAGTAACTGCTACTAAATGTGTTTTATCATCAAAAGATAACTCTTGATATAGTTTTGTTTCTTGTAGAGGAATAAAAATATTTTGCTCAATCTTATTGATCTGATTTACATCTCGAGTATGAACCCAAGTAATTCCATCTTTACTACTTAAGAATTGATTGAGCCTAGATTTAAACTCAGATGGCAATGGTCGCCTATCTTCTCTTATTATCTCTTTCCCCGTTCTTCCCAAATCATGAATTATCGCTTTTTCTTGAGTTTCAGAGAGCCTCCAATCAGGTTTTTTCTCTAATGTCCATTTTTGATATGCTCCAACTAAATCTTTGGCAACTTCAGGGTGTTGTCCTAAGTCTGTTTGTATTGTTCCAATAGAATATCCACTATTTCCGATGGGATATAATTTTCCATCTCTAGTATTTGCTGCGATAACTAATCTATACGCGTTTGATTTTGATTCAGAAGAAACACCTACTGCAAAGTAAGCTATAGTTTGGAAATCTTCTTTACTTAATGTTTTATGTTGGTTGGTTGAATCTACCATTTCATACTCCTTATTTAGTTAAAATAAACTCATTACCTTTTTTATATAATTTATTATCTATTATATTATATTCAATAATTTTATTATTTTTTTTAATAAAATAACTTTCATCATTTTCATATTCAGGACAAGATTTATACCAATTGTTTCCTTCATCAGAACAATAATTTAAAAATAGTTTGTTTCCCTTCACATATCCTTTTAGTTTTCCACTTCCCCCGCTACCTGTCGAAATTCCTTCATTCCATATCCCTGTAACTAAATTACCCGTTTGTTTAAGGACCAATTCTTTCCCTCCAACGGTATCTCCAACCTGATCCGTATATAACCAAGTCCCTGAAAAAGATAATGGGCGAGCATTGGAAAATGCTGCCAAAGGAATTAATAAAAATATTGCGATAAGTTTTTTCATTATTTACCCTCCAAATATTACTAGTATCGTTTCTGAATTACTCTGTAACCATTTTCTCCAGCCTTACTTGTCCTTGCGCATAATTCGTTTTCGCAACGGACAATATCCGCCCGATTAATCCGTGTAATCATATCTACATCAAGCTTCTTACTCCGAAGAGCATTTGAATAAAACCAAAACAATGCAATTTTATCATTGATCAGATTGCTAACTAATGCACTAAAATCATTGTATTGTGCATTTGATGAATGTTGCTGCCCTTTTTGAATTTTATCTAAATATTCAGGAGTTAATTTTTGATAATACTCATCATACTTATTTTGTCTATCTGCCAAACCATTTAAACCACCATTAATATATTTTGTAGCTTGTCGTACATTCTCTTTGTGAGAATCCGGAACTCTTTTTTCCCAATATAAAATAGCTATTTTGGCCGCAACTTCTGAAGTTGCGGCTAATTCTGGTTTATTAATTAGATCGATCTGCAATTCTTTCGTAGCCATTTCATAATTACTGCGCCCAGTTAATTGAATATAGCCTCTACCTCGATAACGGTAACCATCTCCTGAATTAGAATTACCATTTCCCATTCTATTGGAGTACACATGATTAGCAATTTTTTCAGGGTTGTTAGCAATATTCAAAGCTTTTTCATTTGGATTATGATTTCCATCTGCATATCTTTTGGGCCATAATTGAGCTAATCTTTTAGCAGAATAATTTAAATTTTCTTCCATAGTACTAAAATTACCAGATTCATGAGCAACCTGAGCAAGAAGATTGGCCAGTTCTTTTCTCGAAGAAATTCCATTCGACATAGCTTCCTGAAGGATTTTTTCCTCATGCATCAATTTCGTATTATTATTATTCATATAGACTCGCTCTACTTAATTATAAAAAAATTCATCATAATTGAAATCTTGAAGTTTTACTGGTTTTGAACTATTTATACTTTTCCTTTTTATCTCATTCTTGCCAGTTGCCGTATCATACACGTTCAATCTCGCTTTTCTCAAAATCCATGTACTTAATTTAGGTGAATATTGAAATCTATATACAGAAGTCCATCTTTCACGACTTCCTCCTTCTTGTGTAATTTCAAACACATTTCTTTTTGCTTCAACCGAAACCAAAGGATCTCCTGTACTCACTCCTCCACAATATTTGCATAAAACCATATTACGGTTTTCAATAACTGTATTCCACTGTTTTTTAGAATCTTTAACAAGGATTTTTAAATTTCTTTTACCTTCCGAGTTTTCCTCAATAACTAATTTATCCTTTATTCTATCTTGATTTAAATCTATTTCTTTTTCATAAATTATCTTGGCAAGACTTTCAGGCCGACTTCCAGCATAAGCATTTGTTAAAAATAAAAAACTTGAAAATCCATATAAGAAATACTTTACCACGTTTAAAATCCTCACTATTTATTTAGCTCAAATAAGTTATCATCGTTTTTTAATAACTCTATACCCATTTTCTCCAGCTTTACTTGTCCTCGCGCATAAATCATTTCCGCAACGGACAATATCTGCTTGATTAATCCGTGTAACCATATCTGCATCAATTTTCTTACTCTGAATAACTCCCGAATAAAACCAAATCAATGCAATTCCCCCAATAACCAACGTTGCCAATGTTAGCGATGTAACCCATACTGAACGGGAAGAAATTTTATTATTTTCCTCCTGTACTTTCCGAAGGTAGCCATTAAATTCTCTAACTTGATCTGCCATCTGATTACGGGCTTTTTCCATATCTTTTACATAAGCATAAACAGCTTGAGAGACTTCTTTTGTTACTTCCTCCCTAATCATCTGAACAAGCATACGACGTTGTTCAATTAAAGATTTGTCTAACTCATTTCGAACATCATTCACAAGTTTTTCACTATTGTCTCGATATGCAACCATTAATCTAGATGTCTCGATAACCAAACTTCGAGCTTGTTCTATATCAGTGTTTTCTTCCATTAATACGTCCTAATTAAGAATTAAGTCTTTCTTATTTTCAGGCAGCCTTACTTCTTATCGCCTTTTTCCGGACGCACCCAGCCTTCGATGACGGTTTGGCGAGAACGGGCGAGGACGAGTTTGCCGTCTTCGCAATTGCGGGTAATCGCGCTGCCCGCGCCTGTCGTTACTTTGTTGCCGAGGGTGACGGGCGCGACTAGGACGCAGTTGGAGCCGATGCGGACTTCGTCGCCGATGACGGTTTTGTATTTGTTCACGCCGTCGTAGTTGGCGATGATCGTGCCTGCGCCGAAGTTGGTTTTGCTGCCGACTTCGGCGTCGCCGATGTAGGTGAGGTGGTTGGCTTTGGTGCCTTTGCCGATGGCGGCGTTTTTGATTTCGACGAAGTTGCCGACGTGTACGTCGTCTGAAAGACGGGCTTGCGGACGCAAACGGGCGTATGGGCCGATTTGGTTGTTTTCGCCGACTTCGCAACCTTCAAAATGGGAGAATGGGGCGATTTTGGTGTTGGCACCGATTTTGGCGTTTTTGATGACGCAGTTTGCGCCGATTTCGACGTTGTCGCCGATTTCGACTTCGCCTTCGATTACGACGTTGACGTCAATCACGACATCTTGTCCGTGTTTCAGACGGCCTCGTAAATCGAAACGTGCCGGATCGCGCAGGGTTACGCCTGCTTTGAGCAATTCTTGCGCCTGTTCGGTTTGGAAAATGCGCTCGAGTTCGGCCAGTTGGAGTTTGTTGTTCACGCCGGCGGCCAAATGGGAGGCGCGGACTTGGACGGGATGAACTTTGATGCCGTCGGCAACGGCTTTGGCGATGAGGTCGGTCAGATAGTATTCGCCTTGGGCATTGTTGCTGGAAAGACTGTTTAACCAAGCTTCGAGTTTGGCGTTAGGCAGAACCAAAATGCCGGTATTGATTTCTTTCACGGCTTTTTGGGCGGCATCGGCGTCTTTTTCTTCGACAATGGCGGTTACGCTGCCGTTGCTGTCGCGGATGATGCGGCCCAAACCTGTCGGGTCGTTGGGTACATCGGTTAACAGGCCGACTTCGTCGCCTGCGGCTTCGAGCAGGGTTTCGAGGGTGGCTGCGTCAATCAGGGGGACGTCGCCGTACAACACCAGCGTGCGGCCTTCGGCAGACAGGTGCGGCAGGGCGGTTTTGACGGCGTGGCCGGTACCGAGCTGTTCGGTTTGTTCGACCCAAACGACATCGCGTTTGACGGTGTCCAAGACTTGCTCTTTGCCGTGGCCGATGACGACGCAGATGTTTTGGGGATTCAGGGAGGCGGCGGTGTCGATAACGCGCTCAACCATGGGAAGGCCGCCGATGCGGTGCAGCACTTTGGGCATTTTGGAGTACATGCGCGTGCCTTTGCCGGCGGCGAGGATGACGATATTTAAAGCTGTCTGAGCCATGATACGGTTTCCGTTGTCGTTGTTTGAGGCCGTCTGAAAAGTGTGGCAACAAGTGTTGATTGTTTTTCACTCCGTTTCAGACGGCCTTGGGGATATTGTTATTCGGTTGCTGGCTGTTGGTTGGCAAATTGCGGTTTTTGCCAGTGCTGGCCGCGTTCGCCGTGTTCAGCATGATCCGCTTGGTTGGATTGGACGGCGCGACGCTCAGGACGGAATTGGTTGTAATTCATGTTTTTAGAATAAGTCCCGTCCTGATAAACGATAGGTGTGCCGGTAGCATATTTTTGGCGTACGGCGGTACGGCCGGATTCGTTGGTGTAGGTTTCCCAAGAGCAACTGGCCAAAACGGCGGCGGCGGTCAGAATTAAAGCGAGTTTACGCATGATGTTGTCCTTGTTTTTAAATGTTGGAAATACTGTGTATTGTACTGGTTTTTTAAAGGCTTAATGGCAGGTTTTGTGCAAAATCAAGCAAGCCCTGCATATCTTTCGCTGTGCCGTCGGCAAATGGCAGCGGATGGACTTTTTCGCCGTACCAAACGGTCTTCATGCCCAAGGCTTTGGCTTGGTGCAGATTGTCGGCGCTGTCGTCCACCATAATGCACTGTTCGGGTTTGACGCCCAACAGGCGGCAGACGTTGAGATAGGCTTGCGGATTGGGTTTGTAGAGCAGGCCAAAGTCGTCCGTGCCGAACAAGCCGTCAAAATGCGCTTCCAAGCCCAACACCTCAACCAATGCGCGGACATAAAACGAAGGCCCGTTGGAAAATACGGTTTTTCGCCCTTTCAGACGGCCTAAAACGTCATCAGTTCCATCCATACCCTCCACCTTTGCCAAAATTTGCTTAAGCGGGTGACTTTCACGCAAAAATTCATCGATATCGACTTCAGGATGGTGGATTTGCAAACCGGCAAGCGTCGCGCCGTATCGGTGCCAATAATCTTGGCGCAGGTGGGATGCGGCTTCTTCGGAAAGTTTCAGACGGCCTGCCATGTATTCGGTCATGGCGCGGTTGATGATGTAGAAAATGCCGGCTTCGGCATTGTGCAAAGTATTGTCGAGGTCAAACAGCCAAACAGGAGAATGATTCATATCGTGCCTTGATATGCAGATTTTGTTATGATATTTCGTATTTTACCCGTACAAAGGAAAGAGAATGAAACTGAAATTGTCCGCCGTGGCTCTGTTGCTGGCTTCGGCAAACCTGTACGCCCAAACCGAAGTGCGTTTGGCCGTGCACAAATCCTTCAGCCTGCCCCAAACCGTCATCGCGCAATTTGAAAAAGCCAACGATGCCAAAGTGTCCGTCATCAAGGCAGGCAGCGGCAACGAAATGCTCAACAAGCTGATTTTGAGCAAGGCCAACCCGATTGCCGATGCGGTTTACGGTTTGGACAACGCCAACATCGGCAAAGCCAAAGCCGCCGGCATCCTTGCCGCCAACCAACCCAAATCCGCACCCGTAACCGCCTCCCTGCCCGATGCGCTGGCCGTCGATTACGCCTATGTCGCCATCAACTACGACAAAAAATGGTTTGAACAGAAAAAACTGCCTCTGCCGCAAACCCTGCAAGACCTGACCAAACCGGAATATAAAAACCTTTTGGTAACCCCGTCTCCCGCCACATCCTCGCCCGGCCTCTCCTTCCTCTTGGCCAACATCGGCGGCATGGGTGAAGAAGGCGCATTCAAATGGTGGGCGCAAATGCGCCAAAACGGCGTGAAAGTTGCCAAAGGCTGGAGCGAAGCCTACTACACCGACTTCACCCAAAACGGCGGCGCCTATCCCCTCGTGGTCAGCTATGCCACCAGCCCGGCGGCCGAAGTCCACTACTCCAAAGGCAAATACAGCACCCCGCCCACCGGCAACCTCTTCCTCAAAGGCGGCACATTCCGCCAAGTTGAAGGCGCGGCCGTTTTGAAAGGCGCAAAACAACCCGAGCTGGCGGCCAAACTGGTGAACTGGCTGCAAAGCGGCGAAGTGCAACAAGCCCTTCCTGCCGAAATGTGGGTCTATCCGGCTGCCAAAAACACGCCGCTGCCCAAAGTATTCGAGTTTGCCCAAACCCCGAAACACAGCGATTCCCCCAACCGCGCCGACATCAACACCAAACAAAAACAATGGGTGAGCCGTTGGAGCAAAACTGTTTTACGTTAAACCGAAAAACTTGAAAACACATCAAGGCCGTCTGAAAAAACAAATCATTAGTTTTTCAGACGGCCTTGTTTTACAATGACCTTTTAAACAACTTCACACGCACACACAATTATGAATTTCGATCTTCAAGTCCTCTCTTCGTTCTCCGGCTGGGAACAACTCGCCCAAACCGGCATGTCTTTCGGTACCAACCTGCTGGCCGCCTTAGCCATCTTCTTTATCGGCCGCTGGGTCGCCACGCGCGTGGTGACACTGATGAAAGCCGCGCTGACACGCGCCAAAGTCGATAAAACACTGGTCAGCTTCCTCGGCAACGTTGCCAACATCGGCCTGCTGATCCTCATCATTATCGCGGCACTGGGCAAACTCGGTATCCCGACCACTTCCGTTACCGCCCTGATCGGTGGCGCAGGCTTGGCCGTGGCTTTGTCTTTGAAAGACCAACTGTCCAACTTCGCCGCCGGCGCGCTGATTATCCTGTTCCGTCCGTTTAAAGTCGGCGACTTTATCCGCGTCAACGGTTTTGAAGGCATCGTCCGCGAAATCAAAATGGTGCAGACCTCTTTGAGTACGCCGGACAACGAAGAAGTCGTCCTGCCTAACAGCGTGGTCATGACCAACAGCATCACCAACCGCTCCTCCCTGCCCCTGTGCCGCGCCCAAGTCGTTGTCGGCGTCGACTACGCCTGCGACTTGAAAGCCGCCAAAGCCGCCGTATTGAGAGCGGCAACCGAGCATCCATTGTGTGTTCAAACTGAAGAACGACCTGCCGTCGTATACATTACCAACCTTGGCGACAGCGCCATCGAAATTACCCTTTGGGCGTGGACGCAAGAAGAAAATCTCGGCCCGTTCCGATTCGCCCTGAACGAGCAAGTGGTTGAAAACCTGCGCGAAGCCAACATCAACATCCCATTCCCACAATGTGATGTCCACCTCATTCAGCCGAAAGACTGATTTCAGCTTTCAGGCCGTCTGAAATCCGGCGGGCCAAGCGCCTGCCCGGTTTTACCCTTTTCCCTAAGGAGCCGCCATGTCCCACCTGCAAACCATCGCCGAACACCTGACCAGCCGCCGCCAAACCGTTACCTGCGCCGAGTCCTGCACCGGCGGCCTGCTTGCAGGTGCGCTGACCTCCATTCCCGGCAGCTCGCAGTGGTTTCACCAAAGCTTCGTCACATACAGCAACCAAGCCAAACAAGACCGCCTCGGCGTCATGCCCGACACCTTGCTGAAACACGGCGCGGTTAGCCGCGAGACCGTCTATGAAATGGCACGCGGCGCAAAAGCCGTCGCGCAGGCAGATTACGCCTTGAGTATTTCCGGCATCGCCGGCCCTGGCGGCGGCAGCGCGGCCAAACCGGTCGGCACAGTCTGGTTCGGCCTGGCCACGCCCGAAGGCTCGTTTGAACAAACCGCGCTATTCACGGGCGATCGCGAAGCTGTAAGGGTGCAAGCCGTCGAATACGCATTGGCTTTCTTGGCGGAACATTTGGTTTGATAGAAAAAACTCAGGCCGTCTGAAATCTGGAAATCAGGTTTCAGACGGCCTTTTTATCTATTCAAACCATCGGAGGATTTATACGCCCAAAAGCTCTTTGCCGAGGAAGCTGTCTTTTTCGACACCCGGCAGGACGAAGAAATAGCCGCCGCCAAACGGGCTGATATATTCCTCCAGTGGCTCACCATTGAGCAGGTTTTGCACGAAGATGAAACCATCGGCAAGGTTGGCCTGATAGCAGATGAACACCAAGCCGACATCGAGCTGGCCGTTGGCGGCGAGACCGCGCGAGTAGTTGAAGGCGCGGCGGTAGAGCAGGTGTTTTTTCATGAACTCCGGATCGCGCGGATTGGCAAGGCGCATATGGCTGTCTTTGGGCGTGATTTTGCCGTCGGGGTCTTTGGCGAAATCGGCGGTGTCGCCCTCTTTTTTACCGTCCATGGGCGCGCCGCTGTATTTGCGCCGGCCGAAAATATCGGTTTGTTCCTGCATCGGGGTGCGGTCCCAAAATTCGACAAAGTGGCGGATGAGGCGGACGGCCTGATAGCTGCCGTTTTTCGTCCATGCCGGTTCGTCCAAGCTGTTGGCGGCAATGCCCGTCCACAGGACTTGATCGGCGACTTTGGGATCTTCGACTTTAGGATTGCCGGAGCCGTCGCGGAAACCTAAAAGGTTGCGCGCGGCAATGGCGCCGGGTTCGGCTTTAGGGAGCCAACCGTCTATGCTCCAGCGGATCACGGCAAACTGGGCGGTGTTTTTGATGATGTCGCGCAGGGCGGCTTGGCAGGTTTCGGGGGAGAATGCGCAAATTTGCAGGCTGAGGTCGCCGTCGCACCAAGATTTTTGGAGTTTGTCGTTAGGAAAGTCGCGCATTTCCTGCAGGTGTTTCGGCTTTTTGTCTTTGAGGCCGAAGCGGTCGTCAAAGAGGCTGTTGCCGACGCCGACGGTAACTGTCAATCCGTCGGGGCGGAATTGTTTGCCGAGGATGCCGCTGCCCGCAGGCGGGAGCTTGTCGTCGCCGTCTTGGTATTCGCCGCCTTGGGTGAGGAATTCGATGCGGGCGGTCAGGGCGCGGAACAGGTTTTCAAGTTGTTTGGCGTCTTTGGCGGTAACGTCAAAGGCACACATGATGCCGAAGAGCTGGTGTGGCGTAACGATGCCTGCCTGATGCTCGCCATAGCACGGATAGGCCAGCTCGGAATGTTGGTTGTTTTGGGTCTCAGCGGCGGTTTCGCCTTGTTTTTTACCGGCAAAATAACCGGCAACGCCGATGGCGCCGGCGGCAAGGGCAGTTTTGAAAAGGGTTCGTTTTTCGGGTTGTGCCGGTTGTTTGTTTTGGCTCATGGTCTGCTCCTTGGCAGGGAACGGAAAGATTGCAATCGTGTGAAGTAAGGTCGGTTTTCAAGCATATTTGTGTGGGCGACAATAAGATTCAGACGACCTTTCAATATCCAAAGGCCGTCTGAAAACGCGTTATCTTATTTCAAACCCAAAATACCGCGCAGTTTGGCCAAGTCTTCTGCCAAGGCATTAATCGGCGCCTGCAGGGCTTTGCGGTCTTCTTCGCTCAGTTTGTCATACAGCTCGAAACCGTTCGGGGTTTTGTATTTCGCCAAAATGTCTTCAACCTGTTTGAAGTTGGCATCGGTTTTTTCCAACAACGCTTTGTCTTTGGCTTCGATCAGCGGACGGAACAAATCAACGATTTTTTTGGAGCCTTCCACATTGGCTTGGAAGTCGCTCAAGTCGGTATGGCTGTAACGGTCTTCTTCGCCGCTGATTTTGCTGCCGGCCACTTCTTCAATCAGTTCGGACGCGCCGCCGACCACCTTACCCGGAGGGAATGCCAATGCGTCGATTTCTTTTTGTAGTGCTTCGACATCGGTCATCAGTTTGGCTGCAATTTCCTTCACGCCGGATACGTCTTTTTCTACCCAAAGGGCGTGTTCGATACGGTGGAAGCCGGTAAATCCGGCATCTTTCGCACCGTCTTTGAAGTCGTCTTCACGCGCATCGATGACGGGGTCGAGTTCGCTGAAAAGCTCGGCAATCGGTTCGATACGTTCGTAATGGACGCGGGTGGCGGCAAACAGGGATTTGGCCTTTTCAATGTCGCCGGCTTTAACGGCTTCGGTAAAGGTTTTGGTTTTCGCCACCAGCTCTTTAACCTCGCCTTGAACGTAAGCTTTATAGTCGGCGAGCGGTTGGGACAGTTTTTCCAAATCCGCTTCGTTGGCAGTATCTTTGAAGCCGCTGTCGGTAACAATCAGCTTACCGCGCGGATTGGTCAACAGGCCGCAAGTCATTTCATATTCGCCCGGCAGCAGGGTAACGGTCATTTTGTCGGATAAACCCGGGGCGATGTTTTCACGCTCGTCCACCACCATCACGCCTTTCAGGATTTCCCATTCCAGCTTGCGGCCGCTGTCGTTTTTAATATTGAACACGACTTGGCCGCTGGGGACGGTCAATTCCATTGGTTCACAAGCAGTATCGTTCACGCCGATATTGACCGAACCGTCGGCATTGGCGGCAGCGGATGCGCCTGAAGCGGCAGGCGCGGCTTTTTCGGCTTCAGGCGGCTGACACGCGGTCAAACCCAGAGCCAACATTACGGACAAAGCAGTCAGATTGAATTTTTTCATTTTCATTCCTTTTTATTTAGTTAACGTTTTTGCTGGCGCACTGCCGCGCAAAAACCAAATCATGACGGGAACCAGATACAGCAGCCAAATCAGGACTTCGCCTTCGGTTGGGTGGTCGGTATAGCCGAAGAAACCGCCGAGCAGCACGCCTAAAGGGCTGTCTTCATGCAAATATTTCGATGTGTCGAAAGCAATATCCTGCATCACATTCCATACGCCGGCCTCATGCAGCGCGCGAAACGAACCAGCCAGCAGACCGGCCGCCACTACAATCAAAAACGCGCCCGTCCAACGGAAAAACTTCGCCAAGTTCAGGCGCATACCGCCCTGATAAATCAGCGTACCGATGACAACCGCCACCAACAGCCCCAACACCGCGCCTATCGGCATAGACCATGTCGGGCTTTGCTGGAACACGGCCAGCAGGAAAAACACGCTCTCCAACCCTTCACGCGCCACAGCCAAAAACGCCATGCCGACCAAGGCCCAACCCTGGCCGCTGCCGCGGTTCAAGGCCGACTGAACAGAATCCTGAAGATGCTGTTTCATCGAACGTGCGGCCTTTTTCATCCACAAAATCATGTACGTCAGCATGGCCACGGCCACCAGGCCGATGACGCCGACCACCAATTCCTGTTCTTTTTGCGGAATCTCGCCAGTAGCGGAATGAATGCCGTAACCAATACCCAAACACATGACCGAAGCCAAAAACACGCCCAGCCAAACCTTCGGCATCAGCTCGCTGTGTCCCGACTGTTTCAAAAAACTGGCAACAATGCCGACGATCAGGGCGGCTTCGATGCCCTCGCGCAGCATAATCAATAAAGCAATCAGCATAAAAAACTCTAAAGTGAAACGTTCATTTGTTAACGCATTTATAACGCTTTATGTTTAATAATGCAAATTATTTTTATTTTTTAATAACCCTATATTTATTAAGATTTTTTAAAAGAAAATAACGAACGTAATCAATAAAAACTAAAAGGCCGTCTGAATTTTATTTTTTCAGACGGCCTTAATTTATCTAAGTAATTGTAAATAAATAATAAAAAAGTTCCATAGTATAAATTTCCCTATCAGTGATATTTTCAAAATTTATCAAATTTAAAAGGTTGATTTACAACAAAAATTAAAACCGCCTTATCTTTTATAGTTGGCATATTGCTGGTGCAATCAGCAATCCATGACATAACAAACGCATAACAAAGGAACCCTCCTACGCCACGTTTAAAACTCCACCAAATCGCTTTGGCTTTGGCCGTTTCTGCCGCGCTGACCGCCTGCGGCGAGAAAACGGCTCAAACAACCGAAACCCCTCAAGCAGCTTCTGCCGCGAGCGGTGCCGATGCTGCCGCAAGCACCGCCGCTGTTTCGGCCCCTCAAAATTCTGCCGATGTTTCTGCCGAAGACAAAGCCCTGTTGGAACGCGCGCAAGCTACGTTCAAACCTTTGCCTGACTTAGCCGAAATGCAAAAAGTTCGTCCGTTTACCGAAGAACAGGTCAAACTCGGCCAACAACTTTGGTACGAAAACCGCCTGTCCAAAGGCAACACCGTCAGCTGTAACTCTTGCCACAACTTGGCAACTGCCGGCGTAGACAACATGCCGACCAGCGCGGGTCACAAAAGCCAATTCGGCGGCCGTAACTCCCCAACTGCCCTGAATGCCGCCTTGTTGGGCAGCCAATTCTGGGACGGCCGTGCAGCCGATGTGGAAGAACAAGCCGGCGGCCCATTGCTCAACCCGGTTGAAATGGCCAACGCTACCGAAGCCGATGCCGCCGCCAAAATCGCCGGTATCCCTGAATACCAAGAAAAATTCAAAGCCGCATTCCCTGAAGACGGCGCGGTTTCCTTCAAAAACATCACCACCGCATTGGGCGCGTTTGAACGTACCCTGCTGACCCCGACCCGTTGGGACGACTACCTGAAAGGCAACGTATCTGCCCTGAGCGAACAAGAACGCAAAGGCGTACGCGCATTTATGGACAACGGCTGTATCGCTTGTCACAGCGGCGTCAACTTGGGCGGTAGCATGTTCCAAAAATTCGGTTTGGTGGATGGTCCTTACTGGAAACACATCGACGATCCTAAACACGACAAAGGCCGTGCGGACGTAACCAAAAAAGCCGAAGACGAATTCTTCTTCCGTGTTCCCGGCTTGAGAAACGTTGAACGTACCTATCCATACTTCCACAACGGCAGCGTTTGGGAACTGGATAAAGCCGTCAACATCATGGCAAAAGCGCAATTGGGTAAAACCTTGGCTCCGGAAGACACTGAAAACATCGTTGCCTTCTTGAAAGCCCTCTCCGGCAATGTTCCAGAGTCTGCCCGAACCATGCCTGAGCTGCCCGTCTCCCACGATGTCAAATCCCAACCTGACAACAAATAAGGTTTAGCATAAAACAAGGCCGTCTGAAAATCCGTTTCAGACGGCCTTTTTGTTGCCGGCCATATGGGCGCATTTGTTTCACGATTCCACACAATATGGTAATCTTGAACCGATTTTCACCATACATCCGAAAGGAACATCATGAGCCTGATTATTGAAGACTTGCAAGAAGGCCACGGCAAAGAAGCCGTCAAAGGCAAAGAAATCACCGTACATTACACCGGCTGGTTGGAAGACGGTACCAAATTCGACTCCAGCCTCGACCGCCGTCAACCGCTGACCATCACTCTAGGCGTCGGCCAAGTAATTAAAGGTTGGGACGAAGGCTTCGGCGGCATGAAAGAAGGCGGAAAACGCAAGCTGACCATTCCTTCCGAAATGGGCTACGGCGCACACGGTGCCGGCGGCGTGATTCCTCCGCACGCAACTTTGATTTTTGAAGTCGAGCTGCTGAAAGTGTACGAATAAGCATTTGACGCTCCCAAAGACCGAGGCCGTCTGAAACCCTGTTTTTCAGGTTTCAGACGGCCTGTTTTTATCAAGATTCGGTATAATGCCTGTTTTACAAACAAACCATTTCCCAAGGAACCCTCATGCTTTTACCCGAACAAGTCAAAACCCTGATTGAAGGCGTTACCCCTTGCGAACACGTCGAAGTCGAAGGCGACGGCCATCACTTCTTCGCCGTAATCGTTTCCTCTTCCTTTGAAGGCAAAGCCCGCCTCGCCCGCCACCGCCTGATTAAAGACGGCCTCAAGCCGCAACTTGAAAGCAACGAATTGCACGCGCTGTCGATTTCCGTTGCCGCCACGCCGGCCGAATGGGCGGCCAAACAGGCTTAATTCGGAATCAAACAAAAGGCCGTCTGAAACTTCAGACGGCCTTTTTCATACATATCAAACAGCGCAGGCAATCGATACAAACGCTACACCACATTCCACAATACGCAATCGCGGTGTAAACCCTACCGGCACAACCGCCAAACTAGCCCTGCCGTTTCGGGAAAAACTGCACCACGTTCTCCCCTTGCGGCAACACCAATTTCTTCACGGCATGGCCGTACACGGTTTCAAGCGTGATGTTCAGACGGCCTTCGTTGGCAAAAATCTTATCCACAGCTTCCTTGGCCGCTTGCGGATTGCTGAACTTCAACGCATTCCACAATCCCAAGGTTTCCATGTCCTGCCAAAACGTCCCGGCTTTTTTATAGCTCAACTCAAGCTTGGCCGTGTCGGTTACCGGATCGTAAAAGCCGTTGTCGGCGAGCATATCGCCCAAGTCGTGCATATCAATCAGCGTGGGCGCTTCGCATTCGATGCCTTCATGGTTCAGACGGCCTGTCAGCTCGCTCAGGCTGTCGCGGCCAAAGTGCGTGAAAAACAATAATCCGTCGGTTTTCAAGGCTGCGGCCCAGTTTTTCAAAACCGGCAAAATATCGTCGGCGCGGCTGAGGCTGAGATTGGCCCACAACATATCGACGGATGCTTCGGGCAGCGGCGCGGTCAGGGCTTGGCAATGCTGCGGGATGATTTTGCCGGTCAGCTTCTGCCAGAAACCGCCTTTGCGCGCGGCGGCGGCGGTTTTCAAAAAGTCGGCATTCGGATCGTATTCTTCAAACACGGCGTCGGGATAACGCGCGGCCAGCAGGCTGCGGCTGATGTCGGCATCGGCACCAATCAGCATGATGCGTTTAGGTGCATTGCGGACTAGCTGCAGGCGCTCGTCGGTGTCTTGGGCGAGATGGCGGTGAATCTGCCAGCGTTTGTCTTGTTCGGTCATGGTGGGTCGTGTCAGCGGGCTTTGCCCGACAATGTTTTTATGGTTTAAGGCTGTTTCAGACGGCCTTTTCGACAAAATTGCGGTAGGTTTCGGCAAATTCGTCGGCATGGCTTAAAAAGGGCGCGTGTGCGGCTTTGTCGATCAGGACCAGCTCGCTGTCGCTCAAATGGCGGTGTAAATATTCGCCCATGCGCGGCGGCGTAATGGCGTCTTTCTGTCCAAACACCAGCAATGACGGCGTTTGAATCAGCGGCAACAGCGGACGCGCATCGGCATGGTTGACCGCTTCAAGCGCGGCCTGTAAGGCGGAAGGCGTGCCGCAGCGTGCCAAATCGGGCAACACCCGGTTTAAGATTTCGCCTGAATGCGGCGTGTGCAGCAGTTGCAGTTGTAGAAACTGTTTAATATGTTTGGCATAATCCTGCTGGAATGCGCCGACCATCTTGCCCAAGGCAGGTTGCGCCAAGCCTTCGGGATAATCCGTATCGGCAGTCAATCGGGCAAAACTTGCCGTCAGGCAGAGCGATTGGATTTTGTCGGGATAAAGCGCGGTCAGATACAGGGCAACCAATCCGCCCAGCGACCAGCCGAGAATGTGTGCCGGCGTGTCGATTTGTCCGGCGAAGGCTTCGGCAACGGCGGCAATATCAAACGGTTCGGCAAAAGGCGCATCGCCGTGTCCGGGCAAATCCAGCGCGCGGACGTCCCAATCGGCAGGCAGGCGCGGTATCAAATCGTCGAATACATGGCGGTTCGCCGCCCAACCGTGTATCAGATAAACTTTTTTGGCGGAGTGTGGCATGAATGTTCTTTCTTGGTGGCGCAGTTTGAAACAGCTCAATGCGCGACGTTGCGTATTATGCCACGATTCCGTTTCAGACGGCCTTTGCCGAGGCTGCACAAACGATTTAACGGAATATTTTATCGATGCGGCACAAAGCTGCCCTTTGTGTTTCCACCATGTCGCGGGTGGGGCAGTGTGCGGCAGTTGTCAGAAAAATCCGCCCGCATTTGATAGAATGTGGGCCTCGCTATATTACGAACCGCCCGTCAGCAGCATGATACGCGAGCTGAAACACTTGGCCGATTTGGGCATGAGCCGTCCGTTGGCGGATTTAATGTGCCAAAACGCACCGGACTGGCTAACGACGGAACACTTTGATTTTGTCCTGCCCATGCCTTTGAGCAAAGAGCGGCGGCTCAAGCGCGGATTCAACCAAAGCGAGGCGTTGACGGATATTTTGGCAAAACGCTACGGCTGGACGCTGCTGCCGCGCCACGCGGTTTTCAGACGGCATGGCGAGCCGCAAAGTACGCTGAAAAGCGATGAACGTCTGCTAAATATCAAGAATGCATTTAAAATCAAAGCCGAATTGCCGAAGGCGTGTAATATTCTGTTAATTGACGATGTCTTCACCACCGGCTCGACTTTAAACGAATTGGCGAAAACGCTGAAAAAATCAGGCACAGGTAAGATTTTTTGCTGGAGCTTGGCACGGCCGCCAATGAAAAAATAGCTTAAACTTTTTGACACCCATGGAACATTTCGGCATTATGCCACTCTATAAGTGATTGATTTATATGTTTACCATAGTTTTGTACCAACCCGAAATCCCGCCCAATACGGGCAATATCATCCGCCTGTGCGCCAATACCGGTGCCGATTTGCACTTGGTCAAGCCGCTTGGTTTCCCTCTGGATTCGTCCAAAATGAAACGCGCGGGTTTGGATTATCACGAGTTTGCCAAACTGACGGTACATGAGAATTTCGAAGACTGCCTCAAGGCCCTCGAAGGCCGCCGCATTTTCGCGCTGACCACCAAAGGCTCTACCCGCCCCGACGAAGTTTCCTTCCGCGAAGGCGACGTGTTGCTGTTTGGTCCCGAAACACGCGGCCTGCCTGCCGAAGTTTTCGACAGCCTGCCTGCCGGACAAAAAATCCGCCTGCCGATGATGCCCGACAGCAGGAGCATGAATCTTTCCAATACCGTCGCCGTTATTCTGTTTGAAGCATGGCGACAAAACGGTTTTGCCGGCGGCGTATAACAGGCCGTCTGAAACCGCTGCGTTATCAACTCAAGAACGGAACCCGTTTTGACTTTTACTAAAAAAACCCTCCTTTCCTTAGCCGCCGCCACCATCGGCGTCCTTTCTATCAATGCCGCCGTTGCCGACAGCGTGGTCCGAGTCGAAAAACTGCATCCTTCTGCCAACCGCAGTTACAAAGTTGCCGGCAAACTCTACACGCCGCTGACCAAAGTTTCCTCTTTCAGCCAAACCGGCAAAGCCTCATGGTACGGCAACCAATTCCACGGCCGTAAAACTTCCAGCGGCGAGCGTTACAATATGAACGCCCTCTCCGCCGCCCACAAAACCCTCCCTATTCCCAGCTACGCACGCGTGACCAATATGCAAAACGGCAAAAGCGTCATCGTCCGCGTCAACGACCGCGGCCCTTTCCACGGCAACCGCGTCATCGATGTTTCCAAAGCCGCCGCCCAACAATTAGGTTTCATCAACCAAGGCTCGGCCAACGTCAAAGTTGAACAAATCATCCCCGGCCAAACCGCCGCTCAAACCATTATTTCCCCAAACAACAAAGAATTTTTTGTTGATTTGAAATCCTTCGGTACCCAACGCGAAGCGCAGGCTTATTTGAACCAAACCGCACAAAACCTACCATCCGACAGCAAAATCATGCTTGAAAAACGCAACTACGAATACGTTGTCAAAATGGGTCCGTTCAGCAGCCAAGAACGTGCCGCCGAAGCAGGCGAACGCGCCCGTCATCTGAACCTGGCATCCGCCATCTGATTTCGTCCGCGTTACCGCTGAAGTTTGATACAATACAAGGCCGTCTGAAACCCGATTGCAAGGTTTCAGACGGCCTTTTTTAATCACAGGGGAACACCATGATCAGCAGGCTTACAGGCAAATTGATTGAGAAAAATCCGCCGCAGGTCGTTATCGACGTCAACGGCGTCGGTTATGAAGCCGACGTTTCCATGCAGACTTTCTACAACCTGCCCTCCGTTGGCGAAGCCGTCCATCTCTACACCCAGCTGGTCGTCCGCGAAGACGCGCATTTGCTGTTTGGTTTCGCCTCAGCCGAGGAACGCGCCACCTTCCGCCAACTGGTCAAAGTCAGCGGCATTGGTGCCAAAACCGCATTGGGCATTTTGTCGGCCATGAATGCCGACGAACTGGCGCAAGCCATCGCCGAGGAAGATGTCAAACGCCTATCTTCCGCCCCCGGCATCGGCAAGAAAACCGCCGAGCGCATGGTGTTGGAACTGCGCGGCAAACTTGTATCCCATACCGTTTCAGACGGCCTGTTTGCCCCTGTTGCCGTTGCCGACGAAAGCCAAGATATCATCAACACCCTGCTTGCCCTCGGCTACAACGAACGCGAAGCCAAAGCCGCCACCAAAGGCATTCCTAAAGGCACGGAAGTCGGCGAAGGCGTGCGGCTGGCCTTGAAAAACCTGCTTAAATAAGGCCGTCTGAAACATGAAGGCATTGGCCCTGAGCATCACCCTCTTACTGAGCGCGTGCGTCTATACCGAGACTCCGTATGGGCGCACCGCCGTCTTGGACCTGCCCGTCCACTCGCAAACCACCATCAACAAAACCGTAACCATCAACGCCCCGCCCGGGACGACCGTCATCTATCAAGACAGCGAACCCGTCCGTAATTACCCGGCCTATCCCGTCTATCCGCGCCGGGTTTATCATTATCGATAAACAACGCTGACCGTTTGAAACCATATGTTCAGACAGCCTGTTGAGAGACCGACCATGAAATACATCCTTCCCCTGCTTTTACTCCTAAGTGCCTGCACACCGGACACCAAGACCACAGATGCCGCATCCTCCCCAAAAACATACGGCTTCGCACACCGCCTGACCGAAGGCGAAAAACTGCTGACCCAAGCCCTCATCAAACAAGACCTCGCCGCCTACTTCAAACACGAAACCGGCGGCGCATTTGCCGAACAAGCCCCCTTATTCTCGGCCCAACAACTTGCCGAACAGAAAAACATCCCCAAAAACGATGCCATCGGTGTTTACGGCAAAATCATCAAAGCCCAAGGCCGAACCGCCTGGCTGCAAACCGACAAGCAAACCCTCAAACTCGATTTGGCCGAACCGCTGCAAGAAGCGGAAGGCGAAGTTACCCTCGTCTGCCAACATGAAAACACTGCATTTCAAGACTGCCAAACAGAAGAAAACTTCGCCCGACGCTTTACAGAACAAATTTTCTCGGCGGTCGAGTCCGGGCGCGTATCCGCCCAAACAGACGCACCGGCCGAAGAAATCATGGCCGGCCGCCTCATCCCATTTTTGAGTGCCGCCAGCGACTTTACCGGCAACTTCAAAGCCTGCGCCACCACCATGACCGAATACTGCACCAGCCGCCTGGCACGCGAAATGCCCGAATCCGCAGTCCGCAAAAAAGCACAGGAATTGGGTTTAACCGAAATAGCATTTAAAAAGAAAAAATAAATATTTAGGCCGTCTGAACCTTATAGCGACTGTGCTATAATCCGCGACTCATACAGGTCGGACAGACAGTCGCCGCGTATCGCGTAAGGCATACGGGGAGGAAAGTCCGGGCTCCATAGAGCAGAATGCCGGCTAACGGCCGGGCGCGGCAACGCGACGGAAAGTGGAACAGAAAGCAATACCGCCGATGATTGCCTTCGGGCAAAACAGGTAAGGGTGAAAAGGTGCGGTAAGAGCGCACCGTGCATTTGGTAACAAAGCGCAGCAGGCTAAACCCCATTCGGAGCAAGACCAAACAGAACGCGATGACGCTGCTCGCCGAGCGTTCGGGTAGGTTGCTTGAGCACACCAGCAATGATGTGCCTAGAGGAATGACTGTCCGCGACAGAACCCGGCTTACCGTCCGAGCTGTATGTCCCCATACCGCGGCAGGTTTTAAAAACCTGCCGCATTTTTATAGAAATAAAAAGGCCGTCTGAAACCTGAATCTTTCTTGGTTTCAGACGGCCTTTTTTAAATCGCTGTTTATGGACGGTATTCCGGTTTCATGCCGTTGGGCAGGAGCTGCCATACATAGCCGGTGGTTTTCATTTTGCCGGCCACTTCGCCTGCTTCGTCGCCATATCCCCAGAAATAATCCACACGGACCGCGCCTTTAATCGCGCTGCCGGTATCTTGCGCCATAATCAGGCGGTTGAGGGCTTTTTTAGTGGTCGGGTGGGCAGTGGCGACAAATAATGGTGCGCCAAGCGTGATGTAGTGACGGTCGATGGCACCGGCGTATTCGCCCATCAATGGCGTACCCAATGCGCCCACCGGGCCGGAATCACTGCTGCCGGTCAGCTCGCGGAAGAAGACGTAGCTTGGGTTTTGTCCCAAAACTTCGGCAAGGCGGCCGGGGTTTTGCTTCATATAGGCCTTGATGCCCTGCATGCTGGTCTGACCCAACGGCAGATAGCCTTTGTCCGCCATATAGCGGCCGATGGAAACATACGGATGTTCGTTTTTATCGGCAAATCCAACGCGGATGTATTTGCCTGACGGCGTTTTCAGACGGCCTGAACCTTGAATGTGCATAAAGAAAAGTTCGACCGGATCATCTGCGTAACCCAAAATCGGCGCTTTACCGTTAAGCGCGCCGCCGTTGATTTGGCTGCGGGTGTAGTAAGGAACGAAACGGCTGCCTTCAAAACGGCCTTTCAGCGCAGTGCTGCGTGCTGTAATCGGGAATCTGGACAAATCGGCCGTGTATATGCCGCTATTGTCGATGACGCCGCTGTTTTGGCCGGTTTGGCGGATGCGGACGGTGGCTTTGCTGCCTCTCAAGTTTGCAGCCAGCGGAACAGAAACAAAATCGTTCGGAATGCCGTAAATAGGGAAACGGGATTGGCTTGTGGACTTGTCGTCGCCGTGCAGGACCGGTTCGTAATAGCCGGTAATGGTGCCGGCAGGATTACCGCCGTTATCGACGCGCCATGCGGTGAAATAGCGCTCGAAAAAGTGCTTGGCTTGGAAATGGTGCACCGGCGTTTGCATGGCTTGGATACAAACGTCCTGCCAGCCTTGGCGGTTTTTGAGTTTTTCACAGCCTAAGCGGAAAGATTCCAGGCTTTTGGCGAAGTGTTGGGTGCTCCAGTGCGGCAGTTCGTTGTAGGAAACAACGGTGTAGTTTGCTCCTCCCCCGCTTACAGTCGTACCGATGGGGTCAGGCGTACCAGTGGGGCGGTCAGGGCCCTTTATAACGCTGGTGTCGGTTTCGGGAAGATTTTTAATGCTTTTGCTCGGACAGGCGGCAAGAATGGCTGCGGCAATGCTGACGAGCGTAATGCGGTACAGGTGTTTTTTCATGGAATCAATAGCGTGTCGAAAGGCCGTCTGAAAGCTATTTTTCAGACGGCCTATGTTGGAAAGTGCTGATTTTAACACAAAAAAGCGATTTATCGGCGCGGCGGCAATTTGACGACAACCGTATCGGCCAGTATATCGTAGAGCGTGCGGCGGTCGCGTTTGACCATAAAGAGCAGGACAAAGTTGGCAAGAAATGCCAGCAGGTTGATGGCGCTTTCTCCGTTTTCACCTGCTATAAGACCGATAATGGCGGCAATAATGGCAACCAAAACCGACCATGCGATTTCGCGTACCAAAACCGTACCGACAAAACCGGGATTACGTCCGTCAGTTTTCAACACCCTGATTTTCATAATTTTCTTACCTAATGACTGCCCATCCCTGCTCATATAGTAGATTTGGACGACGCTATAAACCAAAATGGCGACCAACCCGATCCAAAACGATGCCATACCTGCCAACAGTCCGAATATTTCCTCACTGTCGCCGATTCTGCCTTCATGCTTGACGGCGAAGATAATCAGTCCGACAAACGGCACCAACAAAACTAAAAAGGTAAACAATTGGTTCAACAGGGCCGCAAGTATCCTGTCTCCGGCACCGGCAACCGTTACCTCGATTTCCTGAATGTCAGACCTGCCGACACCGGCCGCACCGATATAGTTATTTCTTTCTTCCATGTTTCTTCCTGATAATTGTTCTTAACTGACCCCGATTCTACCGTCCTTACACCAAAAACGCCAATATTTAAAGAAATCCCGATAAAGAACTTTACATTTTCTTAAGACGGCGTTAAAACACTTCCTTTACGCAATACATAATTTTGTTAACGATTTTCCTCAAGGAGCAACACATGAAAGTAGGTTTCGTCGGCTGGCGCGGTATGGTCGGCTCTGTTTTAATGCAGCGTATGAAAGAAGAAAACGACTTCGCCCACATTCCCGAAGCGTTTTTCTTTACCACTTCCAACGTCGGCGGCGCTGCCCCTGATTTCGGTCAGGCAGCCAAAACATTGTTGGATGCCAACGATGTTGCCGAATTGGCAAAAATGGACATCATCGTTACCTGTCAGGGTGGCGATTACACCAAATCCGTCTTCCAACCCCTGCGCGACAGCGGCTGGAACGGCTATTGGGTTGACGCGGCTTCTTCCCTGCGCATGAAAGACGACGCGATTATCGTCCTCGATCCTGTCAACCGCAACGTCATCGACAACGGCCTCAAAAACGGCGTGAAAAACTACATCGGCGGCAACTGTACCGTTTCCCTGATGCTGATGGCTTTGGGCGGCCTGTTCCAAAACGATTTGGTCGAATGGGCGACCAGCATGACCTACCAAGCCGCTTCCGGCGCGGGCGCGAAAAACATGCGCGAACTCATCAGCGGCATGGGTGCGATTCACGCCAAAGTGGCAGACGAGCTTGCCGATCCTTCCAGCACGATTCTCGACATCGACCGCAAAGTGTCCGATTTCCTGCGCAGCGAAGACTATCCGAAAGCCAACTTCGGCGTACCGCTCGCCGGCAGCCTGATTCCGTGGATTGACGTGGACTTGGGCAACGGCCAGTCTAAAGAAGAATGGAAGGGCGGCGTAGAAACCAACAAAATCCTCGGCCGCAGCGACAATCCGACCGTAATCGACGGCTTGTGCGTGCGCATCGGCTCTATGCGCTGCCACAGCCAAGCCCTCACCCTGAAGCTGAAAAAAGACCTGCCTGTTTCTGAAATTGAAGCCATCTTGGCAGGTGCAAACGACTGGGTGAAAGTCATCCCTAACGAAAAAGAAGCCAGCATCCACGAGCTGACTCCGGCCAAAGTTACCGGCACGCTGTCTGTTCCTGTCGGCCGTATCCGCAAACTGGAGATGGGCGGTGAATACATCAGCGCGTTCACTGTCGGCGACCAACTCTTGTGGGGCGCTGCCGAGCCGTTGCGCCGCGTATTGCGCATTATCTTGGGCAGCCTGTAATTTAGGTTGGCATGAAAAAAGCAACGGTTTGAGCCGTTGCTTTTTTTGTTACAAAAAGGCCGTCTGAACCTTTCAGACGGCCTTGTTTCCTATTCTTTCTTACCGGCCAAACCGATTTCTTTGGTAGAGTCGCCAACTTTGATTTGCGCCTTACCGGCAATTTCTTCAGCCTGCGGGCCGAAGAGTTTCAAATCGTAACGGCCGTTTTCGACACCGTTCAAACTGGTTTTACCGCTGATGGCGGCTTTGCCATTGTTATTGGCAATACCTGCGGCAAGCAGGTCGACATTATTGTGGGAAGCCATGCTGCTGATTTTGCCGTAACCTTGTTTTTTATCGAAATCAACGGTGTATTTCAGACGGCCGCTACGGTCGTCGCCGTTAAACGCAATGCCCGAATACTGATAGCTGCCTTGTTTGGGCAAATTGCGATATGCAGTTTCATCGCCTTGGACTTCGCCGACGGTAAATGTGTATGTATCGAGGTTTTGCAGTTTGCCCGCGTCATCGGCTTTTTGTTTGGCGTAACGCGCGGCAACAGTGGAATAATTTTGTTTATACACTTGGAAATCGCCCGTTTCCAAAGTGATGACTTGACCGTTTACCTCAATTTTTTGAGCGTAGTCGTAAGAAGATACTTTATCGGTTTTCAAAAAGCCGGTATCGAGTTTACCGCCTTTTTGCAGGGTTTGCGTTTTACCGTTGGCCGTCAGCTCCAACGTACCGTTTTCAGGGACAGATTCGTTCAATTCAATGGACAACACGCCTTTCGGATGCGGATTGAGCGGTTCGGTCACGGCATTCGACAAGCCGCTTGTTGCGCCACCGCAGGCAGCCAACATCAAAGACAGGGAAACAGTCAAAGCAGAAATGCGGAGGGTTCTCATCATTTTTTCCTTTCCTTTTTATTTGGTATGATATTTATCATATACCTAAAAAAATAAACAATAAATGATTTTTGTCAAAATTAAGCATTTTGAATATTGATTTTATAAATATTGAAACATTTTTAAAACAACGGATATTCCGTTAATACAGAATCCCTTCCGCTATAATCATTTTATTTTGCAAACGGACTTCATCATGCCGAAAATCACCCTTATCGCCGCCTACGCCACCCGCCGCTGTATCGGCATCAACAACACCATGCCTTGGCATTTGCCCGAGGATTTTGCCTTTTTCAAATCCTACACTACCGGCAAACCCGTCATTATGGGCCGCAAAACATGGGAGTCGCTGCCGCGCAAACCGCTGCCCGGCCGTCAAAACATCGTCATCACCCGCCAAGATTATCAGGCCGAAGGCGCGCAAACGGCGGCCTCTTTGGAAGATGCGCTGGCTTTGTGTCAGGGAGTTGAAGAAATCATCATCATGGGCGGCGCGCAAATTTATGCACAAGCCCTGCCGATTGCCACGGATTTGCGTTTGACCGAAGTCGGTTTGGATGTGGACGGCGATGCGTTTTTTCCTGAGTTTTCCACAGAAACATGGCAAGAAGCCTCTCGGGAAAACCATGTTTCCGCCAAAGGTATCGAATACGCGTTTGTGCATTATGTGAAGGCATAATCCGACAACGCAAAGGCCGTCTGAAACCCTGTTTTTTCAGGTTTCAGACGGCCTTTTTATTTCATTTGTTTACAGTATGCCGTTTAAGCCGTTTTGTTTTTCAAAGGCAGTTTGATATGCGGTTTGGCCGGCTTGGGCGCTTCTTTCAGTCCAAGTTCGATTTGCTGCTCTTCGCTCAACAAATTGCTCCAGTCGCCTTTTTTATACCAGTCGCGACCGTCCAACTCGATGGGGTGTTGGATGCGTTCGCAACCGTTGCCGCATTGCAAATCGTCTTCTTTGCAGTATTTGTCGCAACCCCAGCAGATACGCTCGGGATTTTTCGGGAAAATGGGAAATTTCTTGGCCATGGTGTGCTTCTTTTGTTTGTGTGCGGTATGGGCAGAATTATAAGTGATTTGAATGGGGCTGGCGGCGGGTTTATCGTGTTTTACGCTGATTTTTTAAGATGTGTTAACCTTTCAGACGGCCTATACTGTGAAAACTATCCCTATGCGGTACAACAAGAGGATCTGATATGAACATATGCCGTCTGAAGCCTGAATTTGTCGAGCCTTTAGCCCTCGCGCTGTTTGAGGAATGGCACGATTTTGCGCCGTGGTCGTCTCTAGACAAAATCCGTGCGTATTACGCGCAGTGCCTCGATGGGGATAATTTGCCGCTGGCGTTTGCGGCTGTGGATAACGAAGGGCGGCTGATGGGTTCGGCGGCATTAAAGCGGTTTGATATGGCGTGTTTTCCCGAATACGAATATTGGCTGGGCGATGTGTTCGTTTTGCAGCAGTTTCGCGGTTTGGGCGTAGGCAGGCAGCTGGTTTCGTTTTGTCTGGATAAAGCACGCGAACTGGGTTTTCCGTATCTGTTTCTCTATACGCCGGATGTGCAGGCCGTGTATGAAAAGTTCGGCTGGAAGGAAATCACGCAGACTTGGCACAACGGGGAAACCGTATCCGTCATGAAATTGGATTTATAGCTTGAAATGAATAAAAGGCCGTCTGAACATTTGGTTCCAGACGGCCTTTACCTTTTGAACAATCCACAACTACCCTATCCGTTTAAACGGCGGCAGACAGGCCAATAATTGTTGGCCGTAGCGTTGCGTTTTGACGCGGTTGTCGAGGATGGTGACGCGGCCGTAATCCTGTTCGGTACGGATAAGGCGACCAACGGCTTGGATCAGTTTGATGCTGGCTTCGGGAACGGTGATTTCGATAAAAGGATTGCCGCCACGTTGTTCAATCCAACGGTTTTGGGTTTTCTCGATAGGATTGTCCGGCATGGCAAACGGCAGCTTGGCAATAATGACTTGCACGCAGGCCGTACCGGGCAGGTCGAGGCCTTCGGCAAAACTGTCGAGGCCGAAAATAATGCTGGCTTTGCCTTCGGCAATGGCTTGATGGTGTCTTTGTAAAAGAACAGCCTTGGGCAACTCGCCCTGCACAAGCAGAAGCGGCAAGTATTCGTCAGGCAGGCGCAAGGCGACATCCTGCATTTGTTTACGCGAGGAAAACAGCACCAGCGTGCCGATGGCTTCAACCGGTGAAACCAACTTCGGCAACCATTCGACAATGGCGGCCGTATGCGCATCAGGGTCTTTGGGGCTGGCATGAACCGGCGGAATATACAGCTCGCCTTGCGTATCGAAATTAAATGGGCTTTCCAAAGCAAGCGTGGTGGTTTCGGGCAACCATAATAGGCCGGTTTGGCGCAAAATCAGGTTGAAGCTACCGAGCGATTGCAGGGTGGCCGAAGTCAACACCGCGCCTGCCGCGCGCCGCCACAGGCTGTTGGCAAGATGGGATGCGCTGCTGATGGGGCTGGCGTTAAAAATGTAGTCGTTTTTGTCGTCGGCACGGCGGGTTATCCATTTCGCCAACGGCTCTTCGCCCTCAATGGGAACGGTGGAAAGCAAATCCCAAACCGCACTGATTTGTTCGATACGGGCGATAAAAAGGCCGAACTCGCTGGTCAGGCGGTCGAGGAGTGCACCGTCCTGCTCTTTTTCGCGGCGCGCGGCGGAAAGCGCATCGTTCAAGCCGACAACATGTTTGAGCAGGCTGCGCGCGGCAATGGCCGTATTGGAAACTGTGGTTTCCAGGCCTTCAGGGATTTTGCCGTCTTCCCACAACCAAGTCGGTTCGTTGTGTTTCCGCCTGTCATTTTCAGACGACCCCAGACTTAAAGACGGCTCTTCCGCCAAATGGAACTGCCATTCGTGCAAACTGTCGAGCAAAGATGTGGCAGCTTCGTCGGCAAGGTTGGCAAGTTCGGCTTTATCGGTAAGCGCGGCAATTTTGCCGGTCAGCTGCGGCAGTTTTTCCAGCGTCCAAACGGCAATATTCCATGAATGTTCGGCGGCAAAGCGGCTGAGGGCTTTTTTGGGCAGGTGGTGCGCTTCGTCTATGCAATAGAAACTGTTTTCGGGCGCAGGCAGAATCACGCCGCCACCCATGCTGATGTCGGCAAGCAGAAGATCGTGGTTGGCAACGACGACATCGACAGTTTCCAAGACATCACGTGCCAGGTAAAACGGACATTCCGCACGGTTGGGACAGGCGGCTTTCAGGCAGCCGTGGCGGTCGTTGGTAACTTTGAGCCAAATCGTATCATCGATTTTTTCCGGCCAAGCGTCGCGGTCGCCATTAAAGCGGCGGGCGGAAAATTCATCGGCAATGTCGCGCAGCAGGTTCAATTCTTCCGGCTTGGGTTTGCTGTCCCACAACACTTCCGGCGCTTCAAAACCAAGCAGGTTTTGCTGGGCGTTGTTTTGAGTCAGTTGATAGAGTTTGTAGGGGCAAAGATAACGGCCGCGCCCTTTGGCAAGCGCAAAGGTCAGCTCCAAACCGCTTTTTTCGACCAGAAACGGCAAATCGCGGTCAACCAACTGCTCCTGCAAAGCCACCGTCGCGCTGCTGACAATCAGCCGTTTGCCGCGCGTTTGCGCCATGATGCCTCCGGCCAAAAGATAGGCCAACGATTTACCCACGCCGGTCGGTCCTTCGATCACGGCAATGCTCTCTCCCTCGCGTTTAGGCGCTTCTTCGCCTTCTTCACGCGTCAACGTCCGCGAAAAAGCGTTGGCAATAGCCGCAATCATTTCCCGCTGCGAAGCGCGCGGACGGAAACCGGGCAGGTTTTTGCCGATGTTTTGGTAATGGTCGCGGATGGCGTTTTTTTCTAAATCGGTGAGCATTGAGGCCGTCTGAATGGGTTTGCAAGAATAGCGTATTTTAGCATTTTTACCTTCATGAAGCCTTCGTAAAGTCTTACTCTATTTTAGGGTTTGGCATTTTGATGGCGATGGACGAGCCGCAAAAGCATAATCGGTTTTAATCAAGCAAAAGGCCGTCTGAAGCTTTAGCCGCACTGATGCAGAGGCACCCACAATTTTTGCTTTTCGGATTTGTTTTTCTCGTAGCGGTTCCACGCTTTTTCATGAAAATAAAAGACGACGGTATTGACGATGGGTTCGATCAAAGCGACCGCGCTGGAAACGCCGATACTGCCGGTCAAAATATAGGCGACACTAAATGCGACGCTGAAATGCAAAATAGCAAATGTAATGGTTTTAATCATGCTGTTTTCCTGATACATTGATGTTTTAATAGCTACATAATAATGATTATCAACTAATACGTATATTTTAAATCCTTTATCTTGATTTAGATTTTATAAATCGATATTTTATTTCTGATAGGAATTTTATGAACCCGCTCCATATTGTCGTCCTCGACCGCGATACCCTCGTCAACCGCCCATTTGATTTTGATTTTCCACATACATTGAGTAGCTACGGCACAACCGAAGCGCACGAAACGCTGGAGCGCATCCGCGGCGCGGACATTGTGATTACCAACAAAGTCGTGATTTCCGCCCAAGCATTTGCCGAAAATCCACAACTCAAGCTGGTTGCCGTTACCGCGACAGGCGTCAACAATGTGGACGTTGAAGCTGCCAAACAAAACGGCACGGCAGTATGCAATATCCGCGCTTACGGCAATGAATCCGTGGCAGAACACGCGTTTATGATGATGATTACCCTGATGCGCAACCTGCCTGCCTACCAGCGCGACGTTGCGGCAGGCTTGTGGGAAAACTCGCCGTTTTTCTGCCACCTCGGCGCACCGATGCGCGATTTAAACGGTAAAACGCTGGCGATTTTCGGTCGCGGCAATATCGGTAAAACGCTGGCAACTTATGCTCAGGCTTTCAAAATGAATGTCGTGTTCGCCGAACATAAAAATGCCCAAAGCGTTCGCGACGGCTATGTTTCCTTTGACGAAGCCATCCGCTCCGCCGATGTCGTGTCGCTTAATTGCCCGCTCACGCCGCAAACGGCCAACATGATAGGCGAAGCCGAATTGCAGCAAATGAAACCCGGCGCCATCCTCATCAACTGCGGACGCGGCGGCTTGGTTGATGAAGCCGCTTTGGTTGCAGCGTTGAAATACGGCCAAATCGGCGGGGCAGGTTTTGACGTGTTGACACAAGAGCCGCCACGCGACGGCAACCCTCTGCTGAAAGCCCGACTGCCCAACCTCATAGTCACGCCACACATTGCATGGGCAAGCCAAGAGGCCGCCAACCGTCTGTTTGACATCCTTTTGGACAACATCAACCGCTTCGTGGCCGGTAATCCGCAAAATCTGGTTTAATCTATGGAAAACCTGTTGATAAGGTTGTGAATAATTTTAAAGGCCGTCTGAAATATTCAGACGGCCTTTATTAATCCTTATTTATTTCATAAAGTTATCTATCAAATAGGTTAAATCGTTTCATTCTTTGTTGTGGATAACCCTATAAAAAGGCCGTCTGAAATACTCAGACGGCCTTTTGTTTGCTCAGGCAAATTAAATATCGTATGTGGTTGAAGCGGTATCGCCGCCTTTGCCTGTCCAGTTGGTATGGAAGAACTCGCCGCGCGGTTTGTCGGTACGCTCGTAAGTGTGCGCGCCGAAGTAGTCGCGTTGCGCTTGCAGCAGGTTGGCCGGCAGACGCTCGGAAGTGTAGCCGTCAAGGAAGGTAATGGCGGAAGCCATGCAAGGCATCGGAATACCGCACTCGATCGCTTTGGCCACCACTTTACGCCATGCAGGCAGACAGGTTTCCAACACGTCTTTGAAATAAGGATCGGAACCCAAGAAGACCAAATCAGGATTGGCTTCGTATGCGTCGCGGATGTTGCCCAAGAACGCGCTGCGGATGATGCAGCCTTCGCGCCACAAGAGGGCAGTGTTGCCGTAGTTCAATGCCCAATCGTTGTTTTCGCTGGCTTCGCGGATGAGCATGAAGCCTTGTGCGTAGGAGATGATTTTGGATGCCAACAGCGCTTGGCGCAGGGCTTCGACCCATGCGGCTTTGTCACCGTCAACGGGGGTAACGGTTTTGCCGAACAAGCGGCCGGTTTGAACGCGTTGGTCTTTGAACGCGGATACGCAGCGGGCAAATACGGCTTCGGAAATCAGCGTCAACGGGATACCCAAATCGAGGGCATTGATGCCTGTCCATTTGCCTGTGCCTTTTTGACCTGCGGTATCGAGGATTTTTTCAACCAAAGGTTCGCCGTTTTCATCTCTGTAACCCAAAATCGCGGCGGTAATTTCAACCAGATAAGAATCCAGTTCGGTTTTGTTCCACTCGTTGAAGATTTGGTGCATTTCATCATAAGACAGGCCCAAACCGTCTTTCATGAATTGGTACGCTTCGCAAATCAACTGCATATCGCCGTATTCGATGCCGTTGTGCACCATTTTGACGAAATGGCCTGCGCCGTCGCGGCCGACCCAGTCACAGCAGGGTTCGCCTTGCGGGGTTTTGGCGGCAATGGCTTGGAAGATGGGTTTGACGGCGGGCCATGCGGCTTCGTCGCCGCCGGGCATGATGGACGGACCGTGACGCGCGCCTTCTTCGCCGCCGGAAACGCCCGCGCCGATAAAGCGGATGCCTTTTGCCGCCAGCTCGTGGGTGCGGCGGGTGGAATCGGGATAGTTGGCGTTGCCGCCGTCAATAATAATGTCGCCTTGTTCCAAAAGTGGGACAAGTTGCTCGATAAAGTCGTCAACGACAGAACCTGCGCGTACCATCATCATGATTTTGCGCGGTTTTTCCAATTTATCCACTAAATCTTGCAATGAATAGGCACCGATAATGTTGGTGCCTTTGGCTGCGCCGTTGAGAAAATCGTCTACTTTAGCGGTGGTCCGGTTGTACGCCACGACTTTGAAACCGCGATCGTTCATATTCAAAATCAAGTTTTGACCCATAACAGCCAAGCCGATGACGCCGATATCGCCTTTCATTGATGGAAGCTCCATTATTAATTTAATTTATCAGCCGTAACTCTATCTGATTTACAGAGGTTTAACAATCCTTAACTATCTAATTTTTTGAAAAGATACCTTTACGTTGCAGGCTTTGGCTGCGCGATGGGAAAACAAACTATAAATAAGATTTTAAATAATAAATAGATGATTATATTGAGTCGCGCATTTGTTTGTGTATAACTTTTATTCCTTTTTTAGTTCAATAAGTTGAATGCTAATTTTGGATGCGGATAAACCGCTGTTTGTCTTGTTGGCAGATGTGGATAATTTTGACATTTGGTTTGGCTCTGTGCATAACTTTCCGGCTATACACACAGCCTGCCGGTTTTATACCGAGCCCGAACGGAACTGTATGACGAGATAAACAGTCCAATCGTTTTTCATGTTTCAGACGACCTTTTGCATGTTTTATTCCTATTAAAGGTCGTCTGAAAATATCTCATCAAAAGGGAGTAGATATGAAATTTTCCTTTGGATTAAACCTGTTGGCAGTTTTGGTTTTGGCGGCGTGCGCGCACCAGCCTATGCAGAAACCTGATGCCGCGCCTGTGCCGACGGCTGTGGATAACCATGCGCCGGAACAAGGGACGGGGCTGACCGAGCAGAAATTGATCCGCGCCAAACATTATATGGCGGCGTCTGCCAATCCGTTGGCGACCGAGGCGGGATACGAGGTTTTGAAACGCGGCGGCAGCGCGATAGATGCGATGATCGCCATGCAGACGACCTTGGGCCTGACCGAGCCGCAGTCTTCCGGATTGGGCGGCGGTGCGTTTTTGGTGTATTGGGACAATAAGGCGAAAAAGCTGACAACGTTTGATGCCCGTGAAACAGTGCCGAAAGCGGCAACGCCAGAACTTTTCTTGGACGAAAACGGCAAACCGATGGGCTTTATGAAAGCAGTGGTCGGCGGCCGTTCGGTCGGTGTGCCGGGGATTCCGAAGCTGCTGGAAGATGTCCATAAGCGTTACGGCAAATTGCCGTGGGCAAGTTTGTTTAAGAAACCGATTACTTTGGCGGAACAAGGTTTTGCCGTTTCTCCGCGTATGGCGAAATCCATCGAGCAGAATCTGGAACCCTTGCAACGTTATCCGCAAACCGCCGCCTATTTCCTGCCTGACGGTAAGCCTTTGGCAGCGGGAACGGTGTTGAAAAACCCTGAATTTGCGCGTTCCGTACGCCTGTTGGCGGAAAAAGGCAGTGCGCCGTTTTATCAGGGAATGCAGGCGCAGAATATTGTCCGTGCCGTTACCGGTGCTGTGGATAATCCCGGCAAAATCAGTATGGCGGATTTGAAAAACTATCAAGTTATCGAGCGTCAACCGGTTTGTGCGCCGTATCGTAAATATGAAGTTTGTGGCATGGGTGCGCCAAGTTCCGGTGCCATCGCTTTGGGGCAGATTTTGGGCGTATTGCAAAATCAGGATATGAAGGCGTTGGGTGCGGAAAATATCCACAGTTGGCGCTGGATAGGCGATGCGTCGCGGATTGCTTTTGCCGACCACGATTATTATGTCGGCGATCCCAAGTTTGTGAACGTTCCGACCCGCGCCATGATTTCTCAGGCTTATTTGAAACCACGTGCCGAAGAAATCCGCAAAGCTGACAAGGCCTTGGAAACTATTCAGGCAGGCAAGTTCGGCAAGGAATACGCGCAAGGCATGGCGGTCGAGCTACCGTCCACCAGCCATTTGGTGGTTGTGGATAAAGACGGCAACGTTGTATCGATGACGACTTCGATTGAAAACGCATTTGGTTCGGGTCTGATGGCAAACGGTTATCTGCTTAACAATGAATTAACTGATTTTGCCTTCAATCCCGTCGGCGCGGACGGTAAAACAGTAGCAAACAGCGTGGCGGGCGGCAAACGGCCGCGTTCTTCGATGGCGCCGACCATTGTGATGAAAGACGGAAAACCTTATATGGCGGTCGGTTCACCGGGCGGCAGCCGCATTATCGGTTTCGTTGCTAAAACGTTGGTGGCGCATATCGACTGGGGTATGGACATTCAGACGGCAATCTCCCTGCCGAATATGCTCAATCGCGGCAGCCAGTATGAGATCGAGGATAAAACCGCGGCGGCGGATAAAGCGGCTGCGTTGGAAAAATTGGGCTACAAAGTCCAAATCCGCGATTTGAATTCCGGCGTACAAGGGATTTTAATCGGCAAAGACGGTTTGCTTGGCGGTGCCGACCCGCGCCGTGAAGGCAAGGTCATGGGCGATTGATTTTATCGGTTTTACATGCAAAGGCCGTCTGAAACCTAGTTGTTCAGACGGCCTTTTAGTTTGGGAAAATATATGGATAAGATGTGTATAAGAATAGAGTTAAATTTTAATATTTTTATTTTTCAATAAGATAAAATAGATGAATATGTGGATAATTATTTGTGGAAAACGACATAATTTAGGCCGTCTGAAAGGTTCAGACGGCCTTTGCATTGAACTGCGTTATCTATTTTCTATTTGGCTGCCGGCAATTCGTGAAAAGCGGTGGGCAAGTCTTCGTCATCGGCAAACTCAACCCATTCATAAGCGCTTTCATCTGCCAAAACGGCACGCAACAGCGCATTATTGATGGCATGGCCTGATTTGTAACCTTCAAATGCGCCGATAATTGGATGGCCGACAATGTATAAATCGCCAATCGCATCAAGGATTTTGTGGCGGACAAATTCATCGGGATAGCGCAAACCTTCCGGATTCAAAACATCCATGTCGTCAATCACGATGGCGTTGTTCAAATTGCCGCCCAGTCCGAGATTGTGGGCACGCATCATTTCCACTTCGTGCATAAAGCCGAAGGTACGGGCGCGGGCAATCTCATCGATATAGGATTTTCCTGCAAAATCAATCTCAAAAGTAGGTGCGCTGCGGTTGAATACGGGATGGTCAAATTCGATGGTTAAATTAACTTTAAAGCCGTCATAAGGCGTAAAGCGCACCCATTTTCCGGTTTCTTTGATTTCAACGGGTTTGAGGATTCTCAAAAAACGTTTTTGGGCTTTTTGATCGACCACGCCTGCATCTTGTAAAAGGTAAATAAACGGCAGGCTGGAGCCGTCCATAATCGGAATTTCAGGCGCGTTCAATTCAATCAAGGCATTGTCGATGCCATAGGCAGACAGAGCCGACATAATGTGTTCAATTGTGCCGATGCGCACACCTTTATCGGTAACGATAGTGGACGACAGGCGCGTATCGTTGATGAGGTAAGGCGTAAGTTTGATGGTTTCGCCCATTTCGCCGTCCAAATCGGTACGGCGGAAGGAAATCCCACTGTTTTCAGGCGCGGGGTGCAGGGTCAGCGCGACCCGTTCGCCCGAATGCAATCCGACGCCGGTTACGCTGATGGATTTTGCCAAAGTTCGTTGCAGCATAAACCGTCTCCTTAGTAATCATTGGTTTGATGTTTGGATAATACGATAAAAAGGAAAAAATAATCCATTATTTTTAATAGTATTTGCTAATGTAGGCGTTTCAGAACCATAGATTTTTCAGACGACCTTTTGTACCGGTAAGATTATCCACAATATGCCGTGTAATCCGAGTGGAAAAATCTGATTTTATCCACAGAAATATTCAAACGATTACAGATTATCCGACTTTGTTCTCACACAAAACAAAACTTGAACGCAGCCTTTAAATGAATACAACAATTTGATTATACAATCAGTAATCAGGTTATTCACAAAATAGGGACGTACTCATCATAATCACCATTTTTTTAAATAATTACATATTAATTTTGAAAACAGGCCGGAATTTATCCCCAAATATGGGAGCAAACCGTACCAATCTGTATTTTCAGACGACCTATTTCACGGTTTTTTTATTTAAATCAAACATTTTAAAAGTAGCGTCGTGTAATTCTAGGTAGTAGTTTTATTTCAGGATACAATAGCCCTTATTGAAATTTATCCCTTTCCCTACTGACAGGAGTATCAAAATGAGCATCAAAGTAGCGATTAACGGTTTCGGCCGCATCGGCCGTCTGGCATTGCGTCAAATTGAAAAAGCCGAAGGTATCGAAGTCGTCGCCGTTAACGACCTGACCCCTGCCGATATGTTGCTGCACCTTTTCAAATACGACAGCACCCAAGGCCGATTCCAAGGTACTGCCGAATTGAAAGATGATGCGATTGTTGTTAACGGCAAAGAAATCAAAGTATTTGCCAATCCTAATCCTGAAGAATTGCCTTGGGGCGAGCTGGGTGTGGACGTTGTCCTCGAATGTACCGGTTTCTTTACCAGTAAAACCAAAGCTGAGGCCCATATCCGTGCCGGTGCGCGCAAAGTTGTGATTTCTGCCCCTGGCGGCAATGACGTGAAAACCGTTGTATACGGCGTAAACCAAGATATTTTGGACGGCAGCGAAACCGTTATTTCAGCCGCTTCTTGTACGACTAACTGTCTGGCCCCTATGGCTGCGGTATTGCAAAAAGAGTTCGGCATTGTTGAAGGCCTGATGACCACCATCCACGCTTATACCGGCGACCAAAACACCCTTGACGCGCCACACCGTAAAGGCGACTTCCGCCGCGCCCGTGCCGCTGCATTGAATATCGTACCGAATAGCACCGGTGCTGCTAAAGCCATCGGCTTGGTTATCCCTGAGTTGAACGGCAAACTTGATGGCTCTGCCCAACGTGTTCCCGTAGCCACCGGCTCTTTGACCGAACTGGTTTCTATTCTCGAACGCCCTGTTACCAAAGAAGAAATCAATGCAGCCATGAAAGCTGCCGCCAACGATACTTTAGGCTACACTGAAGATCAAATCGTTTCTTCCGACGTTATCGGTATTGAATACGGTTCACTCTTCGATGCGACTCAAACCCGCGTGATGACTGTTGGCGACAAACAATTGGTGAAAACCGTTGCTTGGTACGACAATGAGATGTCTTACACTTGCCAATTGGTTCGTACCTTGGAATTCTTTGCCAGCAAAATCTAAAAAATAACAGGCTGAATCAATCAGTCTGTGGATAATTAAAAGGCCGTCTGAACATTTCAGACGGCCTTTTGTGTGTAGATAGATTCAATTTGCAATCAGATTGTGGATAGTTTAATCACTGTGGCACATTTGTTTTCTATCCTAAACTGCACTTCATAGTCCGCAATATTCATTACATAAACCCGTTCGGGAATATCTTGATAGGCAGGGCGAGGATCTTGGGCAATACTTTGCTCAATGAGATGTTTTTCTTCTGTGGATAAATGTTCCGCAAGCGTACTTTCTGCCCAGACTACGTTCAATTCTTCAGGTTTGCCGCTGACAAAGCCTGATGATGCGTCAGGTTTGGATTCGACAAAGGGGATGTAGGGTTTGATATCCACTACCGGAGTACCGTCTAATAGGTCTGCACCGCTGCAATAGATGCGGACAGGTTTGCCTGTTTCGATACGTTCGAGCTTTAACAGCGACAGTCCGAGATGATTGGGGCGGTGGGGGCTGCGCGTGGCAAATACGCCCATTTTTTGTTTGCCTCCGAGTCGCGGCGGACGCACCATTTGCGCCCAACCTTCATTCAATACGCCGTGGAAAATAAAACTTATCCACACATAGTCGAAATCTTCCAAGCCCCGAACGCTGTCTGCGGTAAATTCAGGAGTGAGTTCAATGCAAATTTCTGCTGCAGGAACTAAACCAGGTTGGCGGGCAATGCCGAATTTTTGTTTGTAGGGGGAATGAACGGTTGCAATAGGCGTAATCGAATAGGACATAATTTGTGGATAAATATTCTGTGCAAACTGTCATCATATCACAGATGTTTTCCCACATTTTGCGGTAGTAATTTGTTATAATACAAAGTATTTATTCCAAATGTCCGTACATTAGCAATAAATGCTTAATTTGAATAATATAAAATAAAATCAATAGGTTATATTAATACATGATTGTTTCTATCGATGTAGATGCACAAAAAACGTTTACGCCTTTGTGCCCGAAAGAATTGCCTGTTGCCGAAGGTCATCTGATTGCGGATGAACTCAATGCCCAAGCTGCATTGGCGGATTTACGCGTGATGACGAAAGATGCGCATCATGCCGCGGCAAAATGGCTTGTGGATAATCCTGTTGATATGTTGAAACCGACGGGTTTGCCGGATGCGGATTTGACTTGGGTGTCGCATGCGATGGTTGGAACATATGGCTATGAGTTGTTGGATGGCCTGCCTTCAGCCAAAGAATACGATTATTGCGTTTGGAAAGGCGTTGATCCTGAGTTACACCCCTACGGCGCATGTTTTCATGATATTGAAGAAAAGCTCAGTACAGGTTTGATCGAATGGTTGCGCTGTCAAAATGCAGATACAGTCATTGTTGGCGGTTTGGCAACGGATTATTGTGTGAAGACAACGGTTTTACAGTTGCTTAAAGGCGGGGCTTGGAAAGTCATCGTTAATCAGGCGGCTTGCCGCGGCATTGCTCCTGAAACGGTTGAATCTGCATGGCAGGAAATGCATTCTGCCGGAGCAGTTATTTTAGAAAACGCCGAAGAAATAAAAAAATACATTAATAATCAATAAATTATATTTAAGATTCTGTTGTTTCACGTGAAACATTTTTCAAAATATGAAGATTTTACTTGTCCGCTTGTCTAGTATGGGCGATTTAATTCACACATTGCCCGCAGTTGAAGATTTGGCGCGACAATGTCCTGAGGTAGAGCTCCATTGGCTGTGTGAGGCAGGGTTTGCAGATATTGCCCGCTTGCATCCTTTTGTCAAAAAAGTTCATGTAATGAAATGGCGACAATGGCGCAAACACCTTTTTCAGGCTGAAACGTGGCGTGAAATAGGCCGTCTGAAAACGGATTTACAGGCTGAATCTTTTGATTTTGTTTTAGATAGCCAAGGACTGATTAAAAGTGCATGCTTTGCCAAAATGGCGAAATCCCCTATTTACGGATTGGATAAACACAGCGCGCGTGAAAGTTTGGCTGCCTTTGAATACAGTAAAACGTTTGCCGTGCCGAAAGGCAAAAATGCGGTCTGGCGAAATCGCGAATTATTCGCCCGAGTATTTGGTTATACAATGCCTGAGACGCAGGTGTTTGGTTTGTCGGTTCCTGAATCAGGCCGTCTGAAAAATTTGCAATTCCCTTATTACGTTGCTTTGCATGCAACCAGTCGCGACAGTAAATTATGGCCGGTAGAACACTGGCGTGCATTATTGAAAAAGTTGAATGAAGAACAACAATGCAATGTATATCTGCCGTGGGGAAATGAAACCGAAAAAATGCGTGCCGAGCAGATTGCAAGTGATTTACCGTTTGCTTCGGTTTGCGACAAAATGAATTTATTACAGGCTGCATTTTTATTGAAAAACGCAGAGGGTATTATTGGCGTAGATACCGGGTTGCTGCATCTTGCCAATGCCTTGGAAAAGCCTGTTGTAGGAATTTATACAGATACAGATCCGGCCAAGACCGGCGTTCAAGTTTCGGCTTATGCAAAAAATTTAGGTGGTATTGCTCAAATTCCCAATGTCAACGAAGTTTATCAAACCTTGATGGATTGTGTGGCAGCATACGGTAAATAATTGCTGGGGAGTCGGATTTATTTTCTGAGTAAATGCTTTAGAAATGATATAATTCCGCTCTATTTGCCAAGATTTATACAAATTTGGTTTTATCATGTTGGTGAAAACCGAATTGGATTTTATATAAAGAATGTATCAAAAGCAGTATGCTAGATTTGATGGGCATTCTTTTTAGGAGAATTGAATGAAAGCACTGGTCGCAGTAAAGCGCGTAGTGGACTACAACGTCAAAGTTCGTGTGAAAGCCGATGGTTCCGATGTGGATATCGGTAATGTCAAAATGTCGATGAACCCGTTTGATGAAATCGCGGTAGAAGAAGCTGTCCGTTTGAAAGAAGCCGGAAAAGTAAGCGAGATTGTTGCCGTTTCTCTTGGCGAGAAAAAATGCGAAGAGACGTTGCGTACTGCTTTGGCGATGGGTGCCGACCGTGCGGTTCATGTTGAGACTGATGCAAAGTTGGAGCCTTTGGCCGTTGCAAAATTGCTGAAAGCTGTTGCGGATAAAGAAAATCCGCAAATTTTACTGCTGGGCAAACAGGCAATTGACGATGACGCCAACCAAGTTGCCCAAATGCTGGCTGCGTTGTTGAATGCGGCTCAAGGTACTTTTGCATCAAAAGTGCAAATTGAAGGCGAAGAAGCATTGGTAACCCGTGAAATTGACGGCGGCGAAGAGACTGTTGCGTTGAAGCTGCCTGCGGTCATCAGTGCAGATTTGCGTTTGAACGAACCACGCTTTGTCAAACTTCCTAATATCATGGCTGCAAAGAAAAAGCCTTTGGAAAAATTAAGTCCTGCCGATTTGGCTGTGGATATTTCTCCGCGTTTGAATACCGTGAAATTTGCCGAACCTAAAGCACGTCAAGCCGGTGTGAAAGTGGCTGATGTTGCCGAGTTGGTTGAAAAGCTGAAAAACGAAGCCAAAGTGATCTAAGGAGTATGAAATGAGCGTATTGATTATTGCGGAACATAATAACCAACATTTGAATCCTGCCACTTTGCATGCGGTAACGGCTGCCGCTAAATTGGGTAATGTAGATTTATTGGTTGCCGGCAGCAATGCTGCTGCGGTGGTTGAAGAGACGAAACAGGTTGCAGGCGTAGCGAAAGTTTTAGTAGCCGATGCACCCTATTACGCTGAAGGTTTGGCAGAAGAATTAGCGCCTTTAGTTGTTAAACTGGCTGTGGATTACCGCTATGTGGCTGCGACTGCAACTGCGTTTGGTAAAAATCTGTTGCCCCGAGTAGCTGCCCTGTTGGATGTGCCACAAGTTTCGGATTTAACCGAAGTTGTGGATAACTCGACATTTGTCCGTCCGATTTATGCCGGTAATGCATTTGAAACTGTTCAATCCAATTCTGAAAAACTGGTGCTGACTTTCCGTGCAACCGCATTTGATGCTGCCGGACAAGGCGGTAATGCGGAAGTGGTCAATGTTGAGGCAACGCCTGCTCAAAACCTGAGCTGTTTTGTAAACCGTCAACTTTCCCAGTCTGACCGCCCTGAATTGACTCAGGCAAAAGTGATTGTTTCCGGTGGCCGTGCATTGGGTAGTGCTGAAAAATTCAATGAAGTGTTGACTCCTTTGGCGGATGCGTTGGGTGCCGCGATTGGTGCTTCCCGTGCGGCAGTGGATGCCGAGTATGCGCCAAATGATGCCCAAGTCGGACAAACCGGTAAAGTGGTTGCGCCGCAACTGTACTTCGCTATCGGTATTTCTGGAGCTATCCAACACGTTGCCGGTATGCAGGACAGCAAAGTGATTGTTGCCATCAACAAAGATGCCGATGCTCCGATTTTCAATGTGGCAGATTACGGCTTGGTTGGTGATTTGTTTGAAGTTGTGCCTCAACTGACTGAAGCACTGAAAAACTAATGTTTCACGTGAAACGTTCAGACGGCCTTTGTTATATAAGGCCGTCTGAAAATATTTTGGCATGATTACGACCTATAAAACCATTACCACACCGACACAGGCTGAATTTAAAGATAAAGGCAGCCGCTTCATCGCATACGCCTATCCGATACGAACGTTGGCCGATGTGAAGAAGTATCTCGACCCATTAAAGGAAGAGCATCACAAGGCAAGACATTGGTGCTACGCCTATCGACTGGGTGTGGATGGAATGCAGTTTCGCGCAAACGATGATGGAGAACCGTCCGGGAGCGCAGGCCGCTCTATTCTGGGGCAGATTGATTCTGTCGGCGTAACGGATGTGTTGGTTGTGGTGGTGCGCTATTTTGGCGGTACGCTATTGGGTGTTCCCGGTCTGATTCATGCTTATAAGGAATCAACAGCTCAGGCATTGGCGATAGCTGAAGTTGTTGAAAAGAATGTCGAAAAGACAGTTTGGTTGAAGTGTGAATATCCTGTTTTGAATGAGGCTATACGGATTGCCAAACAATATCAGGCCGATATTGTAGAACAGGATTTGCAGTTGGATTGTAAGTTGACAGTGAAAATAGCATTAGCCGATTATGAAGCTTGTATTGCTGCTTGGAAAAATACGCGCCAAATTGAAGTAGATACTGATAAGTCGTTTGAATAAAAGGTCGTCTGAACATATTTGAGAAATCAAAAGTTTCAGACGGCCTTTGATGTTTTAGCCTTGGTATCTGTCTAAAGCATTTACGCTTGAGCGCAGATGTTCCCAAGCCAGTTGATGAAATTCCCCCAGTGCGTTCCATAGGGCATCTTCGCTCATAATGCTGTATTCGCCCTGTGTGCGCAAATCAACATCTGCCACTTCTTCAATGGCTTGATGGCATGCTTGGTATTCGTTGGTATAGAAGTCATCCATGTCTTGCATGAGGCTTGCGGCATGTTTCCAGCGGGCAATATCTGCTTCCAGTTGCGGCAGTAATTCGCACCATTCGCGGTATTTGCTTTGAATTTCGTCAATACGTTTTTGCATGATTTTCCTTTAGTTATTTGAAATTAGAGTATGGTTGTCTTGGTGCAATATTATTCTTAATTTGAAACATCTATACAAGATGGAACAATATTCCATCAATTGAATTTTATTTACAACATCTATTCTTCAAGGAGATGGTATGAAATTGCTCGTTATTGGTAATGGTGGACGTGAACACGCACTGGCTTGGAAATTGGCGCAGTCGTCTAAAGTTGAAACTGTCTTTGTTGCACCTGGTAATGCCGGAACGGCAATTGAGCCTAAACTGCAGAATATAGCGTTGACGGCGCATCAAGATTTGATTGATTTTTGCCGTAATGAAAATATTGCCTTTACCGTAGTCGGTCCTGAAGCTCCTTTGGCTGCCGGTGTGGTGAATGATTTCCGTGCTGCCGGATTGAAGATTTTTGGCCCGACTCAATACGCGGCCCAGCTAGAGAGTTCAAAAGATTTTGCTAAAGCATTTATGGCAAAATATAAGATTCCGACTGCGCAATACCAAACCTTTGAAAATGCCGATGCGGCACATGATTACGTCAACCAAAAAGGTGCGCCGATTGTAATTAAAGCGGATGGTTTGGCTGCCGGTAAGGGCGTGATTGTCGCCATGACTTTGGATGAAGCTCATGCTGCTATCGACGATATGTTGTTGGGCAACAAAATGGGCAATGCAGGCGCGCGTGTTGTAATTGAAGATTTCCTGCAAGGCGAGGAAGCGAGCTTTATCGTTATGGTGGACGGCAATCATGTTTTGCCGATGGCAACCAGTCAAGACCATAAACGCCTTCTGGATGACGACAAAGGCCCTAATACCGGCGGTATGGGCGCATACAGCCCTGCTCCGGTGGTAACGCCTGATGTGTACGAGCGCGCGATGAATGAAATTATTTTGCCGACTGTGGCCGGTATGAAAGCAGAAGGCCATGAGTTTACCGGCTTTTTATACGCGGGCTTGATGATTGATAAAACCGGTGCGCCTTATACCATCGAATTCAACTGCCGCTTCGGCGACCCTGAAACCCAGCCGATTATGAGCCGTTTGGATAGCGATTTGGTGGACTTGGTTGAAGCGGCAATCGATGGCAAACTGGATAGTGTTGCTGCCGAATGGAATCCGCAGACTGCAGTAGGCGTGGTGTTGGCTGCACAAAATTATCCTGACTCTCCGAAAAAAGGCGATGTGATCTTCGGCTTGGATAAAGCCAATCAAATCGGTAAAGTTTTCCATGCCGGTACTGCAACGAATGAAAAAGGCGAAGTGGTAACCAACGGCGGCCGTGTGTTGTGTGTGGTCGGTTTGGGCGATGATGTGGCACAAGCTAAAAGCAAGGCTTATGAGGCATTGGAAACAATCCGTTTTGACGGTATGCAATACCGTAAAGACATTGCTGATAAAGCCATCAACCGTTAATAATGAATAGAAATAGGCCGTCTGAACACAGATTGTCCGACAATCTCAGTTTCAGACGGCTTTGGTATTATGATGATGTTCCCCAGAATTTTATCTGCTGCAGCCCAACGTAAGCTGCAGGCGCATCTTAAAAAAGGCGGTTTGGTCGCCTATCCTACCGAGTCTTGCTATGGCTTGGGCTGTGTCCCTACTTTGCCCAAAGCACTCAATCAACTGATCCATCTGAAAAAACGACCGCAACACAAAGGCATGATTGTCATAGGCCATAGCTTGGAACAGTTGCAACCTTTACTGCAAAGGCCGTCTGAAAATATCCAAACCATGCTGCATGAAGCGTGGCCGGCTCCAAAGACTTTTTTATTGCCGGTCGGCAAAAAAGTATTGCCCTCATTGCGTGGGAAAGCACGCAGTAAATTGGCTGTCAGGGTTCCTGCGCACGCAGGTGCAAGGCGTTTGTGTCAGGTTTTGGAAATGCCTTTAGTCTCTACCTCATGCAATCGTGCAGGCAAACGGGCGTGTAAAACAGAAAGGGAAGTTAGAAGACAGTTTGGCAGGAAAGTCTGGGTTGTAGGCGGATTGATAGGTAAGCAGAAAACGCCTAGCCAGATTATTGATGGGGAAACAGGGGCAAGGTTGCGTTAAAGAAGGGCTGTATCATCAAAGGAAAGGTGTTTATTTGGAGAAGAAAATTTTTTCCAAAAGATTGGAATACCTTTGTGAAAAGCATTTAGCGCGGATCCAGTTTGATGCATGGTAGTTTGTAAATACAGCTCGATTAAGCAGATAGTAAGTCAGTAAATAGAGTAGAAAGCAGTATTTTGTGAAATGCGCTTGCAAAGAATGAAGCAAATTTTGAGCGTGAATGAATCGCTGTAATAAATTATTTTTGAATAAACAAAATTTGTGGATAAATTTGAAGATAAATTTCCATCAAAACATAAAAAGGCCGTCTGAAACTTGATATTCAAAGCATTCAGACGGCCTTTTAAATATTTAAACTGTGGATAATTTTGTGAATAAGTGTGGATTAAAGCTTATGTCCGCACACAGTTTCGTATTGTTTTTCAGTAATTGTACCGCTCATGACGCTCATTGGGCGGATGCTGGTCGGCGTATAACTTTGGTTGGAAATTACCCGGCCGTGTTCATCCATCAATTGCAGCGTTGCCAGACGATAGGTTTTGTTTGAGCAATGAATTTCCCAGCTGCCGATAGCTGTTTTATAGGCCGGCGTATTGACGAAACGTTCCTCTTTCAGTTTGGAAACGGTTTTTTTATCGCGGAAAGTAACCAGTGCGCCATTTCTTTTAATGCTGCTTCTATCAATGGCCACTTTGATATTGCCTTCAGAGATGGTGCCGATATTGGTCCAGCTGCCGCCGCCGCTTGAAGTAGTTGTTGTTTCACAGGCACTCAACATCAAAGCCGTAAATACGGTTGCAGTTAGGGAAAAACGTTTGATATTCATAAAACCTCATTATTTACAGAAAGTCAGCCGATATTATCCGTGAAGATGGCATATATCGTAAATCGATTTTGCAAAGTTGAACCTCTGAAAAGAATTTTATGAAAAATACGCTGAAAAGGCCGTCTGAAACCTGTCTTTCAGACGGCCTTGGAGTGTAAAATCATGTATAATTGCAAACAATTTGGTTTTCATCCCATAGGAAGATCCGACATGATTAACCCTATCGCTGCACTTTCCCCGTTAGATGGCCGCTACGCCAAATCCGTTGAAGCATTGCGTCCGATTTTCTCCGAATACGGCCTGATGCGTGCGCGTGTCAAAGTTGAATTAAACTGGCTCAAAGCCCTTGCCGCCGAGCCTAAGATTGTAGAAGTTCCTGCTTTCAGCGATTTTACGCTTGCCGAAATCGACAAAGTGATCGAAAACTTCTCACTTGAAGATGCCGCCGCCGTCAAAGCCATTGAGGCGACCACCAATCACGACGTCAAAGCCATCGAATATTGGCTTAAAGAGCGCTTCTCCGGCGTGCCTGAAGTGGCTGCTGCCAGCGAGTTCATCCACTTTGCCTGCACCAGCGAAGACATCAACAACCTGTCCCACGCTTTAATGCTGCAAGAAGCGCGTGAGGCTGTTTTGCTGCCGAAACTGGCCGAAATCATCGAGAAGTTGACCGGCATGGCGCATGAGTTGGCTGCCGTCCCTATGATGAGCCGCACGCATGGTCAGCCTGCTACGCCAAGCACACTGGGTAAAGAAATCGCCAATGTCGTGTACCGCCTGCAACGTCAGTTTAAAAACCTGCAAGCGCAAGAGTTCCTCGGCAAAATCAATGGCGCAGTCGGCAACTACAACGCCCATATGGTCGCTTATCCCGATGTGGATTGGGAAACTCATTGCCGCAACTTCGTTGAAATCAGCCTCGGCCTGACCTTCAACCCCTACACCATTCAAATCGAGCCGCACGACTATATGGCGGAATTCTTCCAAGCCATCAGCCGTGTCAACACGATTCTGATCGACTTCAACCGCGATGTTTGGGGCTACATTTCTTTGGGTTACTTCAAACAAAAAGTCAAAGCAGGCGAAGTCGGCTCTTCCACCATGCCGCACAAAGTCAATCCGATCGACTTTGAAAACTCCGAAGGCAACCTCGGTATGGCCAATGCCGTATTGGGCTTTTTGTCCGAAAAACTGCCGATTTCCCGTTGGCAGCGCGACCTGACCGACAGCACCGTATTGCGCAATATGGGCGTAGGCGTGGGCTATACCGTATTGGGCTTTGCCGCCCATCTGCGCGGTCTGAACAAGCTTGAGCCGAATCCTGCCGCCCTTGCTGCCGATTTGGACGCTACTTGGGAGCTGCTGGCCGAGCCGATTCAAACCGTAATGCGTCGTTACGGCGTGGCCAATCCTTACGAAAAGCTGAAAGACCTGACACGCGGTAAAGACGGCATTACGCCTGAAGTGTTGAAACTCTTTATCGAATCGTTGGAAATTCCGGCAGAAGCCAAAGCCAAATTGCTTGAGCTGACCCCTGCGTTGTATGTGGGTAAAGCCGAAGAGTTGGCAAAACGAATTTAAAAGGTTTTTGCAGGGCGCACTTTCTTAGTTATTGAGATTTTTTGATAGATAAGAAACCAACCCTTTGCATCCGACAAATTAAAAAGGCCGTCTGAAATCTTTTTCAGACGGCCTTTTTTGATTCAATCCGTTATTTCACTTTGCCTTTCAACGCGCCGTAGCCTGCCGCGTCCATTTGTTCCAGCGGGATGAATTTCAGGCTCGCGCCGTTGATGCAATAGCGCAGGCCGCCTTTGTCTTTCGGGCCGTCGGGGAAAACGTGTCCCAAGTGTGAGTCGGCGGCATGGCTGCGCACTTCGGTGCGGCGCATGTTGTAGCTGAAATCGTCGTGTTCGGTAACAGCAGAGGCGTTAATCGGGTGAGTGAAGCTCGGCCAGCCGCAGCCGGAATCGAATTTGTCGGCGGAGCTGAACAGGGGTTCACCGCTGACGACGTCCACATAAATGCCGGGTTTGAACAGATGGTCGTATTCGTGGCTGAAGGCGTATTCGGTCGCGCTGTTTTGGGTAACTTGGTATTGTTCTTCGGTCAGGAGGCGTTTGAGTTCGGCAGTGCTGGGTTTTTTATACGTTGCCGCGTTAAAGCCTTTGCCTTGCGGGGTAGCTTTGGTTTTTCCCGGCAGCGGTTCGTCGGCTTTGCGGATGTCGATGTGGCAGTAGCCGTTGGGGTTTTTAATCAGGTAGTCCTGATGGTATTCCTCGGCGTCGTAGAAGTTTTTCAGCGGCTCGTTTTCAACGACGAGGGGCTGTTGGTATTTTTGCTGCTCGCGTTTGAGCGCGGCGGCGATGACGGCTTTTTCGGCGGGGTCGGTGTAGTACACGCCGCTGCGGTATTGCGTGCCGATGTCGTTACCCTGTTTGTTGAGGCTGGTCGGATCAACGACGCGGAAATAGTATTGCAGGATGTCGTCGAGGCTGAGTTTGTCAGCATCATAGGTGACTTTGACGGTTTCGGCATGGCCCGTATCGCGGTAGGAAACGTCTTCGTAGCTTGGGTTTTCCGTTTTACCGTTGGCGTAGCCTGATACTGCGTCAACCACGCCGTCTATACGTTGGAAATAGGCTTCCAAGCCCCAGAAGCAGCCGCCGGCGAGGTAGATGGTGCGCGTGTTCATGATTGCTGAATCCTTTTTCTGTGTGTCGGGTTTGTAGAACGAATTTTTCAGACGGCCTATATCGGCATTCGGGTCGCGGATTAACGCCAATGCCTGCGCTTCATTGATGCTGCCTTTGACGATGCGCTGTACGTCGCCGTCTTTGCCGATTAATGCCCACGAAGGGTAAACGCCGATATTCAGGCTTTGGGCGATGGTGCCGCCGTTGTCGGTAACGACGGGCAGCTTAGGATAGTTCAAACCGGCATACCATTTTTGGAAGTCGCCGTTTTTTTTCTCGTGCAGAAAACCGGGGGACGCGACGGTAATCAGGTTGGCGGAGCTGAAGCGCTTGTCCTGCGCCCATTTTTCGGTCTGCCCCAATTCGGACAAACACAAAGGACACCAACTTGCCCAAAATTTAATCAGGGTGGGTTTGTCTTTTTTCAGAAAAACACTGGCAGGGCGGTTGTCAGGGGTTTTCAACGAGGACAATGCCTGCGGTATGGTTGCGGCTTCGGTATCCATCATTTTGGATGAGCAGGCGCCAAGCGCAAGCAGGCAGCCGAACTTGGTGCAAAGTGAAAATAATGTGCGGGGATTCATTGCTATGTTTCCTGTATGGATGGTTTGTCTGATTAGACGTTGGAAATGCCAAAACCTGACAACCTTGATTTTCAGACGACCTTGCCACGTAAAATACGCTACAATACTCCCTATTTCAAGTTTCTAAAATTAAAAGGAAAATTTAATGTTCAGCTTCTTCCGTCGCAAGAAAAAACAGGAAACTCCGGCTCCTGAGGAGGCTCAAGTTCAGGAAACCGCAGCAAAAGTAGAATCTGAAGTTGCTCAAGTAGTTGAAAATATTAAAGAAGATTCCGAATCTTTAGCAGAAAACGTCAAAGGGCATGTTGAATCAGTTGTCGAATCGGCTGTTGAAACTGCCAGTGAAACCGTAGAACAGGTTCGGGAAGCTTTAACCGAAACGCCGTCTGAAACAGTTGAGAAAGTAGAAGAACACGTTGAAGCGGCAAAAGAAGCGGCCGTTGAAACCGTCAGCGAGGCTGTTGAACCGGTTCAAGAAACCGTTGTCGAGATGCCGTCTGAAGTAGCCGAGGCTACTGAGGAAGCAGCAGAACAGGCCGAAGCAGTAAAAGAAGCGGCCGTTGAAACCGTCAGTGAGGCTGTTGCACAGGTTCAAGAAACCGTTGCCGAGATGCCGTCTGAAATAGCCGAGGCTGCTGAGGAAGCAGCAGAACAGGCCGAAGCGGTCAAAGAAGAAGTTGTTGAAACAGTTAGCGAAGCTGTCGAGCAATTTCAAGAAGCCGTTGCGGAAACACCGGCTGAAGCCCCTGCTCCGGTAGAAGAACACAAGCTCAGTTGGGCTGCGCGTTTGAAACAAGGCTTGACCAAATCACGCGACAAAATGGCAAAATCGTTGGCCGGCGTGTTCGGTGGCGGACAAATCGACGAGGATTTGTACGAAGAGCTGGAAACCGTGCTGATTACCAGCGATATGGGCATGGAAGCCACCGAATACTTGATGAAAGACGTGCGCGACCGTGTCAGCCTCAAAGGCCTCAAAGACGGCAACGAATTGCGTGGCGCGCTGAAAGATGCGCTGTACGACTTGATTAAGCCTTTGGAAAAACCTCTGGTCTTGCCGGAAACCAAGGAGCCTTTCGTGATTATGCTTGCCGGTATCAACGGCGCAGGCAAAACCACATCTATCGGCAAATTGGCCAAATACTTCCAAGCGCAGGGCAAATCTGTGTTGCTGGCGGCAGGCGATACTTTCCGTGCCGCCGCGCGTGAGCAGCTTCAGGCTTGGGGCGAACGCAACAATGTGACCGTGATTTCGCAAACTACGGGCGATTCCGCAGCCGTTTGCTTCGATGCCGTTCAAGCCGCGAAAGCGCGCGGGATCGACATCGTGCTTGCCGATACAGCCGGCCGTCTGCCGACGCAGCTTCATTTGATGGAAGAAATCAAAAAAGTGAAGCGCGTGTTGCAAAAAGCCATGCCTGATGCGCCACATGAAATCATCGTCGTGCTTGATGCCAACATCGGGCAAAACGCCGTCAACCAAGTGAAAGCCTTTGACGAAGCGCTGGGTCTGACCGGCCTGATCGTGACCAAGCTAGACGGTACGGCCAAAGGCGGTATCCTTGCCGCACTTGCCTCCGACTGCCCAGTTCCTGTCCGCTACATCGGCGTAGGCGAAGGCATCGACGATTTGCGTCCGTTTAATGCCAAAGCGTTCGTAGATGCCCTATTGGATTAAACAGACAGGCTGAGGCTTGTAAACGCAGTTTGCGGGGGGTTTCTGAGCCGTATTTTGCAAAGATCTCGCCTTGCAAGAAGCGGGCGTGGAAATCATAGCGCAAGAGTAGCGGAAAATAACGGAAGGCCGTCTGAAAACCCTATTTCAGGTTTTCAGACGGCCTTTCTTTGAGTCTTACGGCTCGTCTGAATCAAACAGGCCTCGGCACGCATACAGCAGCCCTCCCGCCAATACGGCCAGGCCCACCGCCGCCCAGTACGCATCGGCATAGCCGACCGACTTTGCCAGCCGCAGGGCGGCGAAACCGGCCGCGTAACTGCCGAGCAGGATGACGGAAAATTGCAGGCTGCTGTCGAGTGCGGCGGTGGCGCGGTCGGATTTGTCCATCACTAACGCCAGTATTACCGGCAGCAGCAGCGTGTAGCTCAGACTCAGGGCGATGATTTGCGCGGGCGGCAGCCAAGGGTGAACGCGGGCGAGCACGTCGATGGCGGTCATGGATGCCAAAAGCGGCAGTTGCAGCGCGTAGAGCAGGAACACGAGTTTGCGGCGCGGATAATTGCGCGAAAACCAGCCCGATAGCGGCGTAACAATCAGGCAGGCAACGGGAATACCCACCGCCAGAATCCCGCCCGTCTGTTTCGGGGAGAAGCCCAAATCCGTCAGCTTGGGCACAAAAGTCGCCGCCGCAAACGCATACGGCGCGGCAACGGCAAACAGCAAAACCAGCCACCGCCAGCCCGTTTCAGGCTGCCGCCAAAAGGAGACCAGCCGCGCCGCCAACGCTGTCAAACCGCCTTGCGCCGTCGGGCTTTCCGGCTCGCGGTAGCACAAGAGTTGCAGCAACATCAGCAGGCTGAACGCCAGCATAAAGCCCGCCGCCGTCTGCCCGTATTCCTGATACAGCCACAATACCAGCGCGCCGCCTATCATCTTGCCGCCGCGCGCCGCCATCGTCTGAATCACGCCGCCGAAACCTCGTTCGCAGTGCGGCAGGACGATGCACGACAAACCCAACATCGCGCAGCCGTACACCGCCGACATTGCCGAGAGCAAAACGCAGCAGGTCAAAAGTAGCGGGAAGTTCTGCGTGATGTCGGTGCAGGCCATCAGCCCGAACACCGCCGAAAGCCCCAGCGTCGCCGCCAGCAGCCAGCCGCGAAACCGCCCGAACCGCCCCGCCGGCCGCCGCTCCATCAGCGCGGCAAACAACACCTTCGCCGCTTCGATACCGCCGATTAAATGTATCCAGCTCAGTTGGTTCAGGCTGTAACCGTGGTTTTTCAAAATAGCGACCAGCGCGACCAGATAAAAACCGGTCAGCGTGAATTTGTAGGTACTGCCGCCGATAAGCAGCAGCCAGTCGCGCGGGGCGGGGGATGCGGGGGTTTGCGACATGGGTTGGTTTTCCTTGGGGCGGAGCGTGTGAAGGTAAAGGCCGTCTGAAAATAAAAAATCAAGCGTGTGCAGCCGGTTTGCGGCCGAAAAACCGCTATCGGTGTTTGCAGTCTTTTTCAGACGGCCTTCAACGCTTCTTCCGCCCGCAGCAGGGCGGTTTGCTCGTCGGCTTCGACGATGTAGTTCACGCCCAGCGCGGGGGCGAGTTTGGACGATTGTTCGCGGAAGAACGCCAGTTGCGCCGCGTCGGGTTCGATGAGGAGCATGGCGGCGCAGCGTTCGGCGAGTTGCGGGCGGTGTGCCTTTATCCATTCGATGTAGGTTTTGCGGTCGGCAATGCGCTGTTCGTCGCTTACCTGCCGCCGCATGGGGGTGCAGACGGTGGCGAAGCGGGTGTTTTGGCTTAACAGGGTTTCGAATTCGGCCAGCCAGTCGGCGAAGTCGGCGACGTAGGTCAGGTCGGTCAGGTAGACGGTGCCTTCGGGCAGGGTTTTGGCGGGGGTGAAGTAGTGCATGGGGTTCCTTTGGGTGTTTTGGGGAAGCAGGGTAGGTCAATAGTTGGGTATTTATGCTTGGCTTTTTATTAGACTTCTTGTGCCGTCATTCCCGCGCAGGCGGGAATCCAGAATGGAGACTCAAGGGCACTTCTTTATCCGATAAGTTTCTGTGCGGATAGGTCTGGATTCCCGCCTGCGCGGGGGTAGCGAAGCGGACTTGCGTAAGCTAATGACGATAATCGGTTGTTACGGCCGTTTCAGACGACCTTCGTTATTCCAGTCACCGTAGGTAGAGCATTGATGCCCGACCTACGATTGTTTCAGACGGCCTCCATCATTTCAGCTTCGCCTAAAACTTCCATTCCGCGCTCACGCCTACGCTTCTGGGGCGTTGGTAGAGCGCGTCTTGGCGGTCGGCGCTGGAAATGAATATGGGGCGGCGGCGGTTGAACACGTTGTCGGCGTAGAGCGAGACGCGGCCTTGTTTGAAGTTGTAGGCGGTGTAGAGGTTGACTTGGTTGTACGCGCCGATTTTGCCTGATTCGGCATTGTCGGCGGCGGAATAGTAGCCGCCGTAGAAGCGCACGTCGCCGCCGGCTTCCCAGCCTTTGTCGTTCAGGTATTTCACGCCGATGTTGGCGGTGTATTTGGGCGCGCGGCCGAGTTTGTTGCCTTCGATGCCGCTGTTGGGATAGCTTTTGATTTTGGTGTTGAGCAGTCCCAGTCCGGTGGTGAGTTTCAGGCTGTCGGTGGCCTGCCAGTCGGCGGCAAGTTCTGCGCCGTAGGTATGGACTTTTTTGGCGTTGCGGATGACGACGGAGTTGGTGCCGAGATAGAAGGGGAGCTGCATGTCGCGGTAGTGGTTCAGGAACAGGTTGCCGGAGAGTTGCAGGCGGCGGTCTGCGCTGCGCCAGCGGGTGTACCACTCGTAGTTGTTCACATATTCGGGCTCATAAGTGTAGGTTACGACGGGGCGACCGAAGGTGATGCCCGCGCCGCCGGGGTTGTAGCCGCGCGCGGCTTTGATGCCGCTGACCCATTGGTCGGTGGGTTTGAAGGCGATGTCGATTTTGGGCAGGAACACGGTCTGGCCTTTGTCTAAATCGAGGTGCAGTGCGCCGCTGCCGCCGCTTCGTTTGTGCGTTTCTTTTTCAATGCGGGCGGCGGCTGTGATGTCCCATTTTTCGCCGGGGCTGTATGTGGTTTCGGCAAACAGGGCGCGCACGCTGTTGCGGTCGTCAAAGGTGTTGCGGCCGCCGACGCTGCGGATGTCCACCCATTCGTCTTGTTTGCTGCGGAAGTAGTGCAGTCCGGCAAGACCTTTCAGACGGCCTTTGTTTGAAAAATGCAATACCGGCTCCCATTGCAGTTCACGGCCTTTGAGTTCGGCAGGCACGCCTTGCGGGCTGACGGTCATCGGCAGGTGCAGCCGCTCGTTGTGGTAGCGGCCGTAAACCAGTTTGTTTTCCAGTTTCAGATAGTCGTTAAGCTGCCACGATACGTCCCAGATGCCCGATGTCGAGCCGGTTACGAACACGGGCTTTTCTTTTAAAAAACGGCGGCTGGTGGTGTTGCCCATGATTTCGTTTTGCGGCGCGCGCGAACGGATGTGGTTCAGCGTCAGGCGGCTGTAAAAATCGGGATGGTTTTCGGGCGTGAGCAGGAGTTTGAAGCGTACGTTGGTGTTTTCCACACGGCGCGGGTTGCCGGTCGGCTCATAGGACACGAACGGCTCGTAACTTTCGCGTTGCTGCCGCTCCGCGCTCAGGCGGAAGGCAAGGTTGTTTTTCACAATCGGGCCGGACACTACGCCGGCGATGTTGCGCGTTTTCTGGTTGCCCAAACCCAAGCGTAGCGCGCCTTCCCATTCGTTGGTCGGATCTTTGGAACGCATCACCACCGCGCCCGCCACCGCGTTCTGCCCGCGCACATGGCTTTGCGGCCCGCGCAAGATTTCCACCTGCTGCATGTCCCACAGCGACTGCGTGCCAAAGGCGTATTCGTTGTAAGTGGCGGAGCGGCCGTCTATGGACAGGTTCAGGCGCGGCCGAGTGCCCGCGAAAAACGCCACCGCGCCGACGGCGGGGCCGGAACCATCCACGCCGCGCACGGTCGGCAAATCGTTGCCGCTGCCCAAGTCCACCGTGTTCACGGTCTGTTTGAGCAGGTCGGTTGCGGAAAGATTGTGGCCGCTGCGGTCGATGTTCGGCGTGGTGAAAACGCGGTTGGACGTGGCGGTTTCAAAGCCGCTGCGGTTGGTGCGTTCGCCGGTTACGACGACTTCTTCCAACTGCACTTGTTCCGCATCTTGCGCCGTATCAGTGGCATAAATCCATTCGGAGGCGAAAGCGGCGGCAAGCAGCAGCGGCAGGCGGCGGAGGGTGGGTTTCTGCATTTCCTTATCCTTTCAGACGGCATACACCGGGGCGGATTGAACATCAGGCAATCCAACCGATCCGGCAGTATGCAAATATTTGTTGTTTACACATTTACATAAAACAAACTATTAATGTAAAGTATAAAAAACAAAAAACAGGAATGCAAGTGTTTATCATTTACTTTACTTGTTCCTTTTTATAGTGAACCATCTAAAAAACAATTCCCTCTCCCATTTGGTGGGAGAAGGTTGGTGAGGGCGATTCTGCGGCCTTTATGAATTTGGCCTGCTAAGCATCCGACAGCCCCCTGTCCGCAGGGCGGAGCGGCGGGATAAGGAAAGAGGTAGTCTGAAACGCCGCCGTATTGCCATTGCCGTCGTGGGGAAATATGATGAGTATCCGACTTGCGGATAACTTTAATGAAAACCCTTTATGAACAAAATCAAAACCTTCCTACCGTCATGACCGCCAGCAAACAACAAACCATCGCCGACACCGCCCGCCGCCTGTTCCGCGAACACGGCTTTTCCGCCGTATCCGTAGGCGGAATCTGCGCCGAGGCCGCCGTCAGCCGCGTTACCTTTTACAAATATTACAGCGGCAAAAACGCGCTCTTGCAGGAAATCGTTACCGAACAGAAAAACCGCGTCCGTGCCGAATTTGAGGCGCTGCTTGCACGGCAATGCAACCTGCGCGAAGCCGCCGAAGCCGTGTTTGTCCTACAAAAACAATCGTTTGAAGAACTCTATTCCGCCGCCTTCCTGCGCGACATCGAAGAAAACACCGATTTGGAGCTGGAGCGGTTTTTCCATGAGTTGAACGAAGAAAAATACGCCTTTATGCGCGGTTTCTTCCATACCCTGCAACAACGCCGCCTGATTCAGCCCGATTTGCCGGTGGAACTCATCGACCTGTTCATCCGACAGGCAGATATATTGATGCGCCACCCGCAATTGGCCGCGCTTTATGCCGCTGCGCCGCAAAAGCTGCCGCAGGATATATTGGGATTGATGCTGCACGGTTTGGCGGGGGAAGAAGGAAGGAACGAGTGAGGAGATTGATTTTTTGGGGAAGATGAAAGGGATTTGCTGAATTTCTCATAAAACGTCGTCTGAAAACGAATTGTCGATTTTCAGACGACGTTTTAATCCTGTCTGAACTGCTGGAACTGATTAACCGCCAACTGACCGAAAAAAAC